>NZ_JAIUHI010000027.1:0-59189 GCF_020165035.1 Mesorhizobium sp. CA6
GGGCCTTCGTAGGGCGCTCCCCTCTCCGTCTCGGCTTCGCCGAGCCACCTCTCCCCACTTTCGTGGGGCGAGGAACCAGAACGTCTCACCCCGCGCTGTTTTGCGGATAGCAGATAATCGACAGATACCGCATCGGCAGGCGCGTCAACTCTTCCGGGCCGTGCGGCGCGTCGGCGTCGAAGAACAGGCTGTCGCCCGGTTTCATTGGATAGAGATTGTTGCCGTGCCGGTAGACGACCTCGCCTTCGAGCATGTAGAGGAATTCCATGCCCGCATGCTGGAAGGTCGGGAACACGTCCGAATTCTCGGTCAGCGTGATAAGATAGGGCTCGACGACGACGCCGCTGGTGTTGGCGCCGATATGTCCGAGCAGGTTGTATTGATGGCCGGCGCGGGTGCCGCGGCGCTCGACATCGACGCCTTCGCCGGCCTTGACGAAGACGGCGCTGTGCTCTTCCTCGAAACGCCGGAAGAAGGCGGTCACCGGAACGCCCAGCGCCCGCGACAGCGCCTGCAATGTCGTCAGCGATGGCGAGGTGATGCCGTTTTCGATCTTCGACAGCATGCCGAGCGAAATGTCGGTGGCGGTGGCGAGATCGGCGACGGTGATGCCGAGCTTCTTGCGGAACGCGCGCACCTCATGGCCGATCGCCACTTCCAGCACTTTCTCGCGCGTGTCGCGGATGGCGTGCGGATTTTGCGTCAACGGCGCGCGTATCGTGCGCCCGGCCGCCGAAACGCGCTTTAGCGGTGCCTTGCCCTTCGCTGCCGCATCGGTGGACCTGGTGCCGGAATTCTTGTTCGCCATGTCGCCCCCGACTCTCGCGGATTTATTTCACTCAAGGTGAACATATTCGGTGGCGATACAAGAGCGCAACCGCGACAGCAAGCCGCTAGCGGTTGCAGGGCGCGCCTGCTTCAACGTGACGCCGCCGCCTTTGCGCGCAAAAACCGTTTCACGCAAACGCCGCCGCCGCAGATGTTTGTTGACAGCACCAAAGACCCAATTACTGTCACTGTCAGTGAAATTTGTTTCGTGGGAGCAATTCCAGGAAAAGTGTCGAACGGTTTTCCGCCCGGAATTGCGTTAAGAAAAAGTCGAAATCAAAAAGGAGGAGGCCCGCAATGAAATCTCGTGTCGCCGTCATCGGAGCCGGACCGTCAGGCCTGGCCCAGCTAAGGGCCTTCAAGTCGGCCGCCGACAAGGGCGCCGAGATCCCGGAAATCGTCTGCTTCGAGAAGCAGAGCGACTGGGGAGGCCTATGGAACTACACCTGGCGCACCGGCCTAGACGAGCATGGCGATCCGGTGCACGGCTCGATGTACCGCTATCTCTGGTCGAACGGCCCGAAGGAATGCCTCGAATTCGCCGACTACACCTTCGAGGAGCATTTCGGCCGGCCGATCGCCTCCTATCCCCCGCGCGCGGTGCTGTGGGACTACATCAAGGGCCGGGTCGAGAAATCCGGCGTGCGCAAATGGGTGCGGTTCAACACGCCGGTGCGCATGGTGACCTATTCCGACGAGACCGGGAAATTCACCGTCACCGCGCATGATCGCACCAACGACGTGACCTATTCGGAGGAATTCGACAACGTCGTCGTCGCGTCGGGCCATTTCTCGGTGCCCAACGTGCCTTTCTTCGAAGGCTTCCCCACCTTCAACGGCCGCATCCTGCACAGCCATGATTTCCGCGACGCGATGGAGTTCAAGGGCAAGGACATTTTGATCATCGGCCGCTCCTATTCGGCCGAGGACATCGGTTCGCAATGCTACAAATACGGCGCCAAATCGATCACCTCCAGCTACCGCTCCAAACCGATGGGCTTCAAATGGCCGGAGAACTGGAAGGAGGTGCCGCTGCTGCAGAAGGTCGTCGGCAAGACGGCGCATTTCAAGGACGGCACGACCAAGGACGTTGATGCCATCATCCTGTGCACCGGCTATCTGCATTCCTTCCCCTTCCTCACCGACGACCTCAAGCTCAAGACCGCCAACCGGATGTGGCCGCTCGACCTCTATGAAGGCGTCGTCTGGGAGAAGAACCCGAAGCTTTTCTACATCGGCATGCAGGACCAGTTCTACACCTTCAACATGTTCGACGCGCAGGCCTGGTACGCGCGCGACGTCATCATGGGCCGCATCAAGCTGCCCTCCGCCGAGGCGATGGCCGAGCACAGCGCCAAGTGGCGTGCCCGGGAAGAGACCCTCGAAGACGCCGAGCAGATGATCTGGTTCCAGGGCGACTACACCAAGGAGCTGATGGACCAGACCGACTATCCGGGCTTCGACGTCGAGGCGGTCAACCGCACCTTCATGGAGTGGGAGCACCACAAGATGGAAAACATCATGACCTTCCGCGACAACGCCTACCGCTCGCTGATGACCGGCACCATGTCGCCGCTCCATCATACGCCCTGGCTGCAGGCGCTGGACGATTCCATGGAAAGCTATCTCGAGGTGAAGGGCGTGGCGGCCGAGTAGCACGGCGCGCTGGCGCCAACGTTCTCATACTCGACCCGCCTGATCTTAATCTTCAGCCGATCTCGAAGAACGGCTTGCCGAGCAGGCCAGGGTCCACGTCGATGCCAAGGCCGGGTCCGTCGGGAACGCCCATATGGCTGCCGGTCACCGGCGGTGCGTTCCTGGCCGTACGCACTGTCACCCATTCGTGGAAGGCGATGGCGTGCAGCCGGCGCTCCTGCGGCGTCGACAGCGACAGATGCGCCATGGCCGCTGTGTCGATCTCGGCGCCGCCGGTGTCCTCGACCGTGATCATGAAGCCGAGATCGACCGCGACGTCGCGGATCAGGCGGGTCTGCGTTACGCCGCCCAGTCGCGAGATCTTCAGCGTCAGCCCGTCGGCGGCGCCGCGGCGGTGGATCTCCAGCATCTCGCCCAGCGAGGTGACGGATTCGTCGAGCACCATCGGCTTGTCGAGCATGCGGCGCACCGACATGTTCTCCTCGATCGTCGTGCATGGCTGCTCGAACGTGTAGTCGATGCCGCGCATGGCGTCGGCGAACTGGCGCGCCTGGTAAGGCGTCCAGCCGGCATTGGCGTCGCAGAAGATCACCGTGCCCTTCGGCACGGCGGCGGCCACTGCCGAGACCCGCTCGATGTCGTCGCGCACATTGCCGCCGACCTTGACCTGCAGGCGCCGGCAGCCTTCGGCGATGATCCTTTTGGCAAGCGCCGCCATCTGATCGAGCGTGCCGTGGGTGACGACCCGGTAGGTCTCGGCCATCTCGCTCTCGCGGCCGCCAAGCATGGTCACCAGCGGCACGCCGGCGGCGCGGGCGGCAAGATCCCAGCACGCCATGTCGAGCGCCGACTTGATGTAGGGGTGGCCCTTGAATGCCGTGTCCATCAGCCGGCCGATGCCGGCAAGGCCGCGTGGATCCTGGCCGATGAGATGCGGCGCGATCTCTGGCACGCCCGCGCGTGTGCCTGCGGGAAACGCGGCCGAGTAGAAATTGCCAAGCGGCGCCATCTCGCCCCAGCCGGTGTCGCCGCTGTCCGACGTGATGGCGACGATCACCGCGTCGAAGCAGTCGGCGATCCGCCCCTTGGACATGCGGTAGGGTCCGTCCACGAAGGGCTGCACGACATGATAGGCCTTGATGCTCTTAATCTTCACGTTTGTGTCCGTTGCAGGTCAGGTCATATTCCGGTGAACCGGCTGCAAGACAATCAGGTTGTCGACAATCCAACAAGGGACCGTCCGTAGAAGATTGTTCCTTTCCGCGTCGGAATTGCCTGACCCCAAATAGTAAACGGCGCCCTCGACGTGGGTATCGAGGGCGCCGTCGGACCGGAAACTGATGGGGGTTATCAGCTGGCCGGTTTCGGTTGCGGCAAGGGAGAAACCGGCATTCCGGGTCCGATCTTCTGCAAATTGCCCGTGATCACCTGGTCGGTCTCCGAGATGCCGGAGGTCACGGAAATCAGGTCGCCGTCGGTGGGCCCAAGCGACACCAGCTTCTGGTCGACGGTGTTGCCCTTGCCGATGACATAGAGGTATTTGCCGAGCTGGCTGGAACCCAGTGCCACCTGCGGCACCATCAGTGTGTTGGGCTGTTCCTTCACATGCAGCCGCACCCGCACATACTGTCCAGGCAGCAGCGTGAACTTGGCGTTGCCGATGGTGGCGCGCGCCGTGATCGTGCCGGTCGAATGGTCGATCGTGTTGTCGATGAAGGTCAGCTCGCCCTTCTGGCTGGGCTGGGTCTCGCCGGGCAACAGCACGTCGACGGCGATCGGACCGGCGGCCTTCGCCTGCTCGATCTGCACCAGATCGCTCTCGCTCGGATTGAAGGTCACGTAGATCGGATCGAGCTGCACCAGCGTGTTGAGCACCGTGCCGGCGACGCTGACCAGCGTGCCGACCGAAGCCTGGTTGCGGCCGATGCGTCCCGAGAACGGCGCCTTGATTTCGGCATAGCCGAGGTTGAGCTCGGCCGTCCGCACCGCCGCCTGGTCGACGGCAAGGGCGGCCTGGGCCGCGCGCAGATTGCTGGTGCGCTGGTCGAAGCTGTCCTTGTCGAGATAGCCGGCCTTGGCGAGGTCGGTGCCGCGGCCGAGATTGGATTTTGCATATTCGAGCGTCGCGCTATCGCGCTGCACCTGCGCCTTCGCCTGGTCGAGCGCGGCCTGATAGTCGTCGGGCGCGATACGGTAGAGCAGGTCGCCCTGCTTGACGTCGCTGCCGTCGGCAGCCGTCTGCTCCTGCAGATAGCCCGGCACGCGCGCCTGCAGCGTGATGCTGCGGATCGACTCCACCCGCGCGGCGTAGTCGAGATAGATCGGCAGCGTCTTCTTCACGACATTCACCACCGGCACCGGCATCACGAAGGCCGCCGGCGCTGGCGCGGCACCCGCTGCGCCGCCGCTCAAATTGCCCATGTCGAGAAAGTGCACGCTGGCCACCGAGATCGCGCCGAGCGCGACGGCCGTTCCCAAAGCGATTTTCCATCTACGCATAATTGATCTCCAATCTTATTCGGCCGCCTGGGCGAGCGGCTGAAGCGCCGGCTCGGCGGTCGGTTCAATTTCGTCTTGCTGAGGCGCATCGTCGTGCGCCTTGGCAGGTTCCCTTTCGCCACGTTCGCGCAACTGCTCGATCACGGCGTAGAAGACAGGCACGAAGACCAGCGACAGGATCGTCGCCGCCACCATGCCGCCGAAGACGGTGGTGCCGATCGACTGCCGGCTGGCTGCACCGGCGCCCGTCGCGAACATCAGCGGCAGCACGCCGAGGATGAAGGCGAAGGCGGTCATCAGGATCGGCCGCAGCCTCAGCCGTGCCGCCTCCATCGCCGCCTCGACGATGGTCAAGCCTTCCTCGCGCCGGCGTCTGGCGAACTCGACGATCAGGATCGCGTTCTTCGCCGCCAGGCCGATCAGCATGACGAAGCCGATTTGCGAGTAGACGTCGATCTGCATGCCGCGCAGCAACAGCACGACGAAGGCGCCGAACAAAGCGAGCGGCACGGCCAGCAGCACCATGAAAGGCATCGCCCAGCTTTCATACTGCGCCGCCAGGATCAGGAACACGAAGACGATCGCCAGCCCGAACACGACAGAGGCGATCGATCCGGCCTTGAGCTCCTGGAAAGTGATGCCGGTCCATTCGTAGCCGAAGTCGCGCGGCAGCACATTCGCCGCCGCCCGCTCCATGGCCGCCACCGCCTGTCCGGACGAGAAGCCGGGGGCAGCGCCGCCATTGATAAGGGCAGACGCGTTGTTGTTGTAATGCGGCACGGTCTCCGGCCCTACGATCGGCACCAGTCTGCCCAGCGTGCTCAGCGGCACCATGCCGCCCGACGCGTTGCGCACATAGAGCCGCGAGATGTCGGTGGCGTCGGCGCGCGCGTCCTTGTCGGCCTGGATGGTCACGCGGAAGGTGCGGCCAAACAGGTTGAAGTCGTTGACGTAGAGCGAGCCGAGATAGATCTGCAGCGTGTTGAAGACATCCGGCAGGTTGAGGCCGAGCAGCTTCGCCTTGCTGCGGTCGAGGTCGTAGTTGAACTGCGGCGTCGAGGTCGAGAAGGATGAGAACAGCTGCTGCGGGTTGAGCTCCGGCTGCTTGCGCGCCTCGGCGAGCAGCGCCTGCGTGACGTCGTTCAGCGCCGCACTGCCGCGCCCGGACAAATCCTCGACCTGGAACTCGAAGCCGCCGGTGGTGCCGATGCCCGGGATCGACGGCGGATCGAAGGAGAGCGCGAACGCATCCGGCATCTGCAGAAGCTTGCCGCGCACCTGCTCGACCAGTTTCGAGGCGCTCTGGTCAGGACCGCGTTCGTCCCATGGTTTCAGGATCGCGAACTCCACCGCCGAATTCGACTGCGCGGCGCTGGTCAGGAAGTTCAGGCCGCTGATCGAGCCGACGATGTCGACGCCAGGCGTCGATTGCAGGATGTCGCGCGCCTTCTGCGCCACCGCGTCGGTGCGTTCGAGCGAAGCGCCGTCGGGCAGCTGGATGACGACGAAGAAATAGCCCTGGTCTTCCACGGGAAGGAAGGTCGAAGGCAGTTTCTGCCAGACGAAATAGGTGGCGACGAGGCCGGCCGCGAACAGGCCAAGCATGATCCAGCGCAGCTTGATCAGAATGCGCACCCCATGCGCATAGGCATGTGACAGCCAGTCGAAGCCGGCGTTGAACCAGCGGAACAGCACGAACTGCGTCTCGCCGCGATGGCGCAGGAATGCAGCGCTCAGCGCCGGCGAGAGCGTCAGCGAGTTGAAGGCGGAGATGCCGACGGAGATCGCCACGGTCAGCGCGAACTGGTTGTAGAGCCGGCCCGAGACGCCCGGGATGAAGGCAACGGGAACGAACACCGCCATCAGCACCGCCGTGGTGGCGATGATCGGACCGGTCACCTCGGCCATCGCCGCGCGCGTAGCGGCCAGCGGCTTGAGTCCTGCCTCGAGCTGACGTTCGACATTCTCGACCACGACGATCGCGTCGTCGACGACGAGGCCGATCGCCAGCACCATGCCGAGCAGCGAGAGCATGTTGAGCGAAAAGCCCAGCATGTACATCACCGCCAGCGTCGCGATCAGCGAGACGGGAATGGCGATGGTCGGGATGATGGTGGTGCGCCAGCTCTGGAGGAAGATGAACACCACCGCGACCACCAGCACCAGCGCTTCGCCGAGCGTGATCAGCACGTCGTGCATCGAGGCCGACACGAAGCGCGTCGTGTCGTAATGCATGGCGTAGCTGACGCCCTTCGGGAAGCGCTTCGACAGCTCCTGCATCTTGTCCTTGACCCGCTGCTGCAGGTCGAGGGCATTGGAGCCCGGCATCTGGTAGACGGCCAAAACCACGGTCGGGTCCTTGCCGAAGAAGGCGGAGGAAGAATATTGCAGCGCGCCGAGCTCGATGCGGGCGACGTCGCGCAGCCGCACAAGCGAGCCGTTCTGCGAATTGGCGCGCACGACGATGTCGCCGAATTCCTTCGGGTCGCTAAGGCGGCCCACCGCATTGACCTGCATCTCGAAGGCGGTCCCGGCCGGCGCCGGCGACTGGCCGATCTTGCCGGCCGCCACCTGCACGTTCTGTTCGGCGATGGCGTTCTGCACGTCGACAGCGGTGATGCCGAGATTGGCAAGCTTGTCCGGATCGAGCCAGACGCGCATCGAATAGCGGCGCTCGCCGAAGATCTGCACGTCGCCGACGCCCGGCAGGCGCTTCAGCGGGTCGACCACCTGTAGATAGGCGAGGTTGCTCAGCGCCACCGGATCGACCGAGCCGTCGGGCGAGGTGAGGTCGACGATCAGCACGAAATTGGGGTTCTGCTTTTTGATCGTCACGCCGCCCTGGTTGACGATGGCCGGCAGGGAGGATGCCGCTTGGCTGACGCGGTTCTGCACGTCGACCGCCGCCGTGCTCAGCGGATAGCCGACGTCGAAGGTGATGGTGATGGTGGACGAGCCGTCATTCGAGCTCGTCGACGACATGTAGGTCATGCCTTGCACGCCGTTGATCTGCTGCTCGAGCGGGGTGGTGACCGTATCGGCCACGACCTGGGCGCTGGCGCCCGGATAGTGCGCGCTGACCACGACCTGCGGGGGCGTGATGTCGGGAAACTGCGAGACGGGCAAGAGGAAATAGGCGATCGCACCGGCGAGCACCATGATGATGGCGATCGCCGACGCGAAGATCGGGCGGTGGATGAAGAAGTTCACCATGATGCGGACGCCTCGCCGAACGGATTTGCGAAATGGCGCAGGCGCCGGGCCCGGCCCGAGCCGGAATCCTGCAGGAAGGATGGCGGGATGTTGCCCGGCGCCTGGTCAGCCGCGCGCTGGCGCAGCATCCGTTCGAAGGCTTTGGGGTCGATCCCGTCCGCCTTCATCACCAGCCGGATCATCGGATCCCGGATGGCTTCGTCGATCGTCAGGTCTTTGCGCTTTTGCATAGGAGTGGCTCCTTGCTCGGTCCGCATCGCTTGATCACGAACCGCTTTTTCTCGTTCTTCACCGGCCAAAGCCGCATGACAGGCAGGTTTTGCGTCCTATCTCACTCTGGCAGGGCTATCGGAGGGCCTTGTCGTTTGACGGCGAGTGATATAGGTGTTACCAGTAAGTAACATGCTGGAAGTTACAGACCGGTAACACCCTAGTCAAGAGGTGGCGACGGTTTTTTTGGAAACGACGAAAGGAGAGCATGATGACTGACGGCGTTGCGGAGCGTTCCCGTCCCCGGGACCGAATCCTGGAGACGGCGCAGGACATGTTCCACAAGCACGGCATCAAGGGTGTGGGCGTCGACGCCATCACCGAGGCTGCCGGCACCAACAAGATGACGCTTTATCGTCACTTCGAGTCCAAGGACGAATTGATCGTCGAATGCCTGCGCGCAACGGCGGCGAAGGCTTCGAGGATCTGGGACGAATTCGAGGCCAAGCATCCCGGCGACAAGCTCGCCCAGTTGCATGCTTGGGTCCAAAAGGCGTCGGAACTGCTGAGCGCCGACAGCCGCGGCTGCGATATGGCCAATGCCGCCGTCGAGCTCACCGAGACCGATCACCCGGCAAGGCGCGTCATCAAGGAACTGAAGGAGGCCCAGCGCGAAAAGCTGGTCGCGCTTTGCCGCGATGCCGGCATCGGCCAGGCCGAGCTTCTCGCCGACACGCTGTCGCTGCTGCTCGAAGGCGCGCGCGTCTCGATGCAGAGCGTCGGCGCCGAAGGTCCGAGCGCGCAATTTGTGCGCATGGCCGAAAGCCTGATCGCTTCGTTCCGGGCGCGCTGATCTCTTCGCCTCGTCCTGATTCTGTTATGCTGTTCCGGAAACGGGCGCTAGACGATGGGTCAGGCAAGTTTTCCGGAGATGTATGAGCGCTGGCTCGTGGGTCCTCTCTTCCGCCCCTGGGCCGAAGTGACCTTCGAAGAACTGAAGCTGTCTCCAGGCCATCGTGTGTTGGACATCGCCTGCGGCACGGGAATAGTTGCCCGGGTTGCCAGGGAACGGCTCGGTGCCGCCGGATATGTCCTCGGCATCGACATCAACGCAGATATGCTTGCTGTCGCGCGCACCGTGGCGCCAGACATCGATTGGCGCGTAGGCAATGCCGGTGCACTGCCCCTCCATGACGGAGAGCAGTTCGATTTGATCGTCTGTCAACAAGGGCTGCAGTTCTTTCCCGATAAGTCCGCTGCGGCGGCGGAGATGCGGCGAGCACTGGCGCAGGGCGGCCGGCTGGCCGTTGCCACGTGGCGCCCCGATGAGGAAATCCCCTTCTTTCGGGATCTCCGCCGCGTCGCCGAGCGCCTCCTCGGTCCAGTGGTGGACCTGCGCCACAGCTTTGGGAATGCGGCGCAGATCGAGGTGCTGCTCCGGGACGCCGGCTTCCACGACGTCCGATCAAGGACAATATCGCGCAGGATACGCTTTGAGGACGGGGCGCCTCTCCTGCGGTTGAACACGATGGCCCTGGTCGGCATGAGCGCCGCCGGCAAGGCAATGGCCGATCAGGAACGCAAGCACGTCGTGGAGGACATCATGAGCGGGAGCGCGCCCGTGCTGCAGTCTTATGCGGATGGATCGGGGGTCGCTTTCGACCTCAGCTCCAATCTGGTGACGGCGAAAGGCTAGGCGCGTATCGGGTCAGCATTAGGTAGCTTCGCCTCCGCCTTTGGCACGCAAAGAAAAAGCCCGCTGCCGGGAGGAGGTGGCAGCGGGCTCGATTTCGAATACGGCACGGGAGGAGGTGTACCGCACTCAGCGTCGGCATCACATCTGGGAGGAGGAGACGGCCGACACCCAGATAAATACGGGGTGCCTAACGATTCGGCAATTGCGAAACCTGCATAGCTGCTGTGCAGAATTGCGGGATCAATCGTCAGACAAATAAGCGAGGGGCGCGCTCCGCACTACTGCGCCGGGACGTTTTCCTTGAAGATCAGCCGCGGCTCGATGAATTTCTTCGTCAGGTATGGCGCCGACGAGGCAATGGAGCCGAGCAGACGGATCACCGACTGCTCCGCGATCAGCCGCGCATTCTGGTCGATGACGACGTCGGCAAGATCGTCGACGAGATAGCGGCGCGTTTCCCTGGTCAGGTCGTGGCAGATGAAGACCGGCTTCAAACGCGGCTTGATCTCGAGCAACGCCTTGGCCACGCCGGAGCGTCCGGCGCCGACGCAATAGATGCCGAGCAGATCCGTTTCGTCGTGCAGCGCCTTGACGGTCGCGCGGTAGCTGGCGTCCGGCTCGTCGTTGCTTTCGGCCGCGCTTGAGACCGTGAGGTCGGGAAATTCTTCGGCGAGCACCGAACGAAAGCCCATCTCGCGCTCCTCGTGGCCGCGATAGGAGCGCGAGCCGACCACCATCGCCAGATGTCCCTTACGGCCACCGAGGAAGCGGCCCATCAGCAGCGCCGCCGTGCGGCCCGCCACCCGGTTGTCGATGCCGACATAGGCCGAGCGGGGCGCGGCCGGCACATCCGAGATTAGCGTGACCAGCCTGATCCCGGCATCAACCAGCTCGCGCAGGATGTTGCGCGTGCGCGGATGGTCGACGGCGATCACGCCGACGCCGTTGGCCTTGAGCGACAGGTTCTCCACGGCACTCTGCAGTGCGCCCGGCGAAATGCCGGCAAGATTGTGAATGCGGCAGGACGCGACCAAGGGCAGGCGCTGGGCATAATCCTCGATGTGATAAGCGAGATCGGCCATGAAGGCGTTGGACCCGATCGGCAGGAAGAATTCGAGATGCGCCGGCTTCGACGGCAGCACGACCTGGTCGAGCGTCGGCAGATAACCGAGCTGCTTGGCCGCCTCCAGCACGCGCTGCCGGTTGGCAGCGCTTGCACCCGGGCGATTGTTGAGCACCCGGTCGACGGTCGCGGTCGACAGGCCGCAGCTCCGGGCGATATCGGCTACGGTGGCTTTCATGGGTCCAGTCATAGGCGCTGATGCAATTCTGTGCCAGCGGCGGGCGTGAAGCGGCTGCCGGCCGCCGATCGGCCTGCCGGTCAGCTCTCAGCCATGCTGCTGCGGGCCGTCGGAAATCGCGTCGCGGATTTCCTTGTCCGACATGCCGGTGATGACGCGCTCGACCTCGGCGACCGTTGTCGTTTTCGGATCGATGTCGTCAGCCACCACCTTGCCCCGGCGCATCACCACGATGCGGTCGACCACCTGGAAGACGTGGTGGATGTTGTGCGCGATGAAGATGCAGGAATGGCCGGAATCGCGGGCGCTGCGCACAAAGCTCAAGACCCCTTGCGTCTCGGCGACGCCGAGATTGTTGGTCGGCTCGTCGAGGATGATGAGATCGCTGTCGAAATGCATGGCGCGCGCGATCGCCACCGCTTGGCGCTCGCCGCCCGACAGCGAGCCGATCGGTGTTGTCGGCGGGATGTTCTTGGTGATGCCGACCTGCCTGAGCAGGTCGCGCGCCACCGCGTTCATTGCGTCCTGGTCCATGCGGTTCAGGAAGCGCGGCGCCTTGATCGGCTCGCGCCCGAGGAACAGGTTGCGCGCGATCGACAGCTGCGTGACCAGCGCCGAGTCCTGGTAGATCGTCTCGATGCCGTGGGCGATGGCGTCGCTGGTGCTGCGCAGCGTGACCTTCTTGCCGCGGATGAAGATGTCGCCGCTGGTCAGCGGCACGGCGCCCGACAGCACCTTGATCAGCGTCGACTTGCCGGCGCCGTTGTCGCCGAGCAGGCCGACGATCTCCTTTTCATTGACGTGGAAATTGGCGTCCACCAGCGCCTGCACGCGCCCGTAGGACTTGCGGATGTTTGTCATGCGGATCAGAGGCTCGGCCATCGTCTTAAGTCCCCGCATGGTGCCGGCGTTCGAGCCATGAATGCAGCGCCATCATGCCGAGAATGATCGCGCCGATGAAGATATTGTAAGCGAGCCCCGGCACGCCGATCAGCACGATGCCGTTGCGCATCACGCGCAGGATCAGGATGCCGAGCACGGTGCCGATGATGGTGCCGCGCCCGCCGGTCAGCGCCGTGCCGCCGATCACCACCATGGCGATGACCTCGAGCTCGTAGCCGGTGCCGCTGTTGGGATTGGCCGCGGAAGTGCGTAGCGACGAGATCACGCCGGCCAGCGAGGCCATCACCGCCGACAGGATGAACAGGCCGACCTTGACGCGGCTGACGTTGACGCCGCGCGCCCGGGCCGCGTTTGGATTGCCGCCGGCGGCCTGGATCCAGTTGCCGGTGCGGCTCTGCGTCAGCACATAGCCGAGCACGATCGCGGCGCCGATGAACCAGAACAGCGAGGCGTAGATGCGGAAAGGTCCGACATAGAAATCGCCGACCAGGATGTTCGCCAGCCAGCTGCCTTCCGCGCTCCAGGTCCTCTGCGGAAAGCCGTCGGTGATGAACAATGCCGAGCCGCGCACGACAAGCAGCATGCCGAGCGTCACCAGGAAGGACGGGATCTTGAGCTGCGTGACGAACCAGCCATTCACCAGTCCGATCAGGGCAGCAACGATCAGCGCGATCAGCAGGCCCATTTCCAGCGAGGTGACGCCGCTGTTGTAGAGCGTCCACATCAGCACCGGCGAGAAGCCGAACAGCGAGCCGACCGAAAGATCGAACTCGCCTGATGTCATCAGCAAGGTCATTGCCAGCGCGATCAGGCCGAGCTCGACGGTGAAGGCCAGGATGTTCGAGATATTCTGCGGCGACAGGAAGTCGGGATTGATGCCCCAGAAGACGACGAGCTCGACGATAAGCAGCACCAGCGGACCGAATTCCGCTCGCGCGATGAAACTTTGAATGAAGGAACGGTTTTCCATTGAGCCCGCGGCGCGAATGATTGGCTGAAGCCCGCTCCGATCAGGCAGGGCTCGACGGTACAGGAAAGCGGCCGCGGCCCGAAAGCCGCGACCGTTGATGTCAGGGATCATTTGCCGGACAGGATCTTGTCGTAGACGCCGGCGGTGTCCTTCTCATAGAGCGCGCCGGTGATGACGTTGAAGCCCGGAGGAATGCCGCTGGCGGCCATGTTGGCCAGCGAAAGCGCCACATAGCTGGTCGCTTGCGGATCCTGCCACTGCCCGGCATTGACGTAGCCGTTCAGCACTTCCTGCGTGGTGTCGAGCGAGTTGCCCCAGCCGACGACCGGGATTTCGCCGGGCTTGACGCCGGCCTGGTCGAAGACGCGCTTGATCGAGCCGGTGACGAGGTCGCCGAGGCCGATGATCGCCTTCACCTTGCCTTTGTGGGCGGTGAGATAGTCGACCATGCGGTTGATCACTTCGGCCTGGTCGAGCGTCGCTTCGGTCACCTCATAGGTGATGCCGGCGGGTCCGAACACGCTCTTGATGCCTTCCTCTTCCTGTACGCCATAGGTGGCTCCGGGGACCTCGACCGGCATCCAGACGAAGTCGCCCTTCTTTACCAGGCCCTTGTCGACCAGGTATTGCGCCCAGTGCTTGCCGAAGGTGACATTGTCGCCGCCGACATAGGCGTTGAAGTTGGCCTTCGGATCGGGCGTGTTGAAGTTGATGATCGGGATGTTGGCCGCGCGCGCTTCCTTGACGATCTCGACAAGGCTGCCCGGATCGGGGCTGGTGGTGACGATGCCATCTGCCTTGGCCGAGATGGCGGCTCGGACGGCCTCCTGCTGTGACGCCACATCGCCATTGTGGAACGAGGTGTTCACCTGGTTGCCGGTGTCGCTCGCCCATTGCTTGGCGCCGGCCAGGAAGTAGGTCCAGACCGGATCGGCCGGGCCGCCATGCGAAATCCAGTAGAACGTCTTGGCCTCGGCCATCGCCGGAATGGCGATAGCCGCGATCAAGCCAAGCACGAGCAGTCTTAGCCGCGAAAGCATTCGATTTCCTCCCATGTTGAACTCTCCTCCTGGATCGGCGCGACGCGACCTTGGCCGCATCTCCTGCCCGCGCCGACCGGAACGTCTAGAGCATTCTCTTTTTCAGGCAGTGGCAAGCCTCCATCGCCAATGGATGTTGGCACAGGCGCGCGCGCCATCAGCAATCCCATCAGATTGCATCAGCTGCGGTGATATTCATTGGGCAAGCGGCGCCATCGACCATCCGCTGCACGGATTGGCCTCCAAGCAACCGCCCTTCGGTGCGGCGTTAGATCAGCCCCGCCTTGGCCAGGTCGCGCATCAGATGGCTGGCGCCGTAGGTCCAGTGCGGGCAGTCCGGCGACAGCCGTACGCGGTTGACCAGCGCGCCGAGCTTTTCCGAAGAGATGGTGACGATGTCGCCGACCTTGTGGGTAAAACCCTTGCCCTTCTCGCCGCGATCCTTCGAGGGTACGAACATGGTGCCGAGATAGAGCGCGAGTCCGTCCGGATATTGGTGGTGCGGTCCCATCGCCGCCTTGACCAGCTCTTCCGGCGAACGGCTGATCTCGGCCATCGAGCTCGCGCCCTCCAGCGAGAAGCCGTCCTCGCCATCGACGTTGAGCCGCACCGTGGCGCGCTTCACGTCCGCGATCGAAAACGTCTCGTCGAACAGCCGGATGAATGGCCCGAGCGAAGCGGAAGCGTTGTTGTCTTTGGCCTTGCCGAGGAGCAGCGCCGAGCGCCCTTCGACGTCGCGCAGATTGACGTCGTTGCCGAGCGTGGCGCCGACGATGCGGCCCGAGCTGTCGGCGATCATGGCGATCTCGGGCTCCGGATTGTTCCAGGTGGAGACGGGATGCAGCCCGACATCGGCGCCGAAGCCGACGGAAGCCATCGGCTGGCATTTGGTGAAGATCTCGGCGTCGGGGCCGATGCCCACTTCGAGATATTGCGACCAGGCGCCGCGCGCGATCAGCTTGGCCTTGATCTCCATCGCTTCCGGCGAGCCGGGCTTGAGCTTCGACAGATCGTGGCCGATCAGCCCGGTAATGTCGGCTCGGATGGCGTCGGCCTTTTCGGCCGAACCGCGCGCTTGCTCCTCGATGACGCGCTCGAGCAGGCTGACGACGAAGGTGACACCGGAGGCCTTCACCGCCTGCAGGTCGACGGGCGACAGCAGGATCGGCTTCCCGGCGTCACGTTTGGCCTCGAAGCTGTTCGCCGCGATCTCTTCCAGCGCGCCGATCGCCTTGCCCTTGGCCGAGCGCAGATAGTCAGCCGGATCCTTCAACTCGCAAAGATCGCGCACCGTAGGCGCCGCGCTCGAGGTAATGTCGATCACCTCGCCGTCCCGCACCGTCACCACCAGCGGATGGGAAGCGGCGCTGGTCTTGGCGCGGCCGATGAAAATTCCATCGGCGGGCAGGCGGGTCGGATCGGTCATGGCATCATCCTCTCAATTTTTCGCGCGCGGCACTTTTCCCCGATTTCGCGGAAACGTCTATCCCGCCAGCCGCAACATTTGCGGATGCATGTGCTGTCACACAGCCACGGCCGAACTGGCCCATCGAAGCGCCCTTTCAAATCCATGAAATCGGCAATAGGATTTTCACGAAGCTCCAGCGCGTAGGTGATCCTCTTGGCCGAAGCCTTTTCCGATCCGATCTGGCGAAAGCCCCAGGCGGCCACGGCGTTTCAGTCTGAGCTTTCGGCCGACGGCACGCTGGACGCGGTCGTCGTCGGCGGCGGCATTATGGGGCTGTCGACCGCGCTGCATGCGGCGCGCGCGGGCCTTTCCGTCCACGTGCTGGATGCTGGCGCGATCGGGCAGGGCGCTTCGGGCCTCAATGGCGGCCAGGTCATCCCCGGCCTCAAATACGATCCGGAATGGCTGATCGAACACTTCGGCAAGGAACGCGGCGAAGCCCTGGTCGCGTTCGCCGCCTCGACGGCCGATGCGGTGTTCGACGTGATCCGCGACGAGAAGCTGGCGGTGCCGTTCACGCGCAATGGCTGGATCCAGGCCGCGCACACCACGACCGCGCTGAAGGCAGCGGCGAACCGGGATCGCCAATGGTGCTCGCGGGGTGCCGACGTCGAGCTGCTCGACAAAGCGGGAATCGCGGCGATGACCGGCGCCAAAGGCTATCTCGGCGGCTGGCTGGACCGCCGCGCCGGCGTCATCGATCCGCTGTCCTACACGCTCGAGCTCGCCCGCGTCGCCTCGGCCGCCGGCGCCCGCATCGCCGAGCAGCAGCGGGTGGTGAAGCTTGCCAAGGATATCGGTGTCTGGCGGGTTTCGACACAAGGCGGCGCCGAATTGCGGGCCAAGTCGGTCGTGCTCGCCACCAACGCCTATACGGACGGGCTGTTGCCTGGTCTTGCCCAGACGATCGTGCCGCTGCATTCCTTCCAGATCGCCACCGCGCCGCTGCCGGCCGAGCTTGCTGCAAGCATCCTGCCGGGTGGTCAGGCCGTTTCCGATTCCCGTCGCATCCTGGTCTACTACCGCCGGACTCCCGATGGCCGGATGGTGCTGGGCGGGCGCGGCCGCATGGCGCTGCCTTCGAGCCGCGCCGACTGGGCGCATTGCGAACGCGCGCTCACCCGCCTCTATCCGGCGCTTGCCGGCATCGCCATCGAAAAGCGTTGGTTCGGCCGCGTGGCGCTGACGCCGGACCACCTGCCGCATCTGCATGAGCCGGAAAAGGGCCTGCTGGCCGTTATCGGCTGCCAGGGCAGGGGCGTCGGCCTGATGAGCGCGCTTGGCAAGCGCATGGCGAGCTATCTTGCGAGCGGCGACGCCAGAGAACTGCCGTTCCCTTTGTCACCTATCAAGCCGATCCCATTCCACGCTTTCCGCCAGGTCGGCGTCGCCGCGGCAATCACCTGGTACCGCATGCTCGATGCGTTCGAACGCTGACGCCGAATGCGTGCAGCGCACAAGCGAATCTGCTTGACAGTTTCATGAATATGAAAAAACATCAGGCGATTTCAAAAATCCGATGGAGCCAACAGGCACTTCGATGTCGACCATCGCCGCAACACGGCCCTTGCCGGAAAACCGTATCTCGCCGGTGTTCCGCTTCGCCATGCTGCTGCCGGGCGGGCTGGTTACATTCTTCCTCATCCTGTTCGCGCTTGGCCTGGTGGTCTTTCTCGCCTTCAGGGGAAATGACGGCTCGCTGCTCGGGGTTGGTCTGACGGTCGAAAATTTCGTCACCGTCGCCACCGATCCGCTCTATTGGACGGTGACGCTGCGCTCGCTGGTCATCGCCGGCTTGGTGACGCTCGCCACCGTCGTCACTGCCTATCCGGTCGCCTATTACCTCGCCTTCCATGCCGGGCGGCGCCGCAACCTGCTGCTCTTCCTGGTCACGCTGCCCTTCTGGACCAGCTACCTTTTGCGCGTCTTCGCCTGGAAGATCGTGCTTGCCTATAATGGCGTTCTGAACTCGGCCTTCATCGAGACCGGCCTTTGGAAGGAGCCGACGCTCGCCTTCCTCAACACGCCGGCCGCGGTGGTCGTCACGCTCGCCCACGCCTATGCGCCTTTCGCCATCCTGCCGATCTACGTGGCGCTGGACACGATCCCCAAATCGCTGCTCGAGGCTGCATCCGATCTCGGCGCGCGGCCCTTCACCAGCTTCCGCCGCGTCGTGCTGCCCAATTCGATGCCGGGCGTTCTGGCGGCGGCGCTCGTCGTCTTCGTCCCGACGGTCGGCGACTATGTCACGCCGGCCATGGTCGGTGGTCCGGCCAGCACCATGATCGGCACGCTGATCCAGTCGCAATTCGGCAAGGCCAATGACTGGCCGTTCGGCGCCGCGCTCTCGGTCTGCGTCATGCTGGTCATCCTCTGCGTGGTGCTGGTCGCGCGCGGCGCCGACCGCCGGTTCGGCAGCCGCACATGAGCGCCCGGGTAGACATCAATAGCGACGGCCGCTGGCTCGGCCTCTACGTGCTTGGCTATCTCGTCTTCCTCTATCTGCCGGTGCTCTTGATCCCGCTGTTTTCTTTCAACAACTCGATCCAGGCGGCGTTTCCGCTGCAGGGTTTCACGCTTGAATGGTACCGGACGCTCTACGGCAATCCGGCGCTGTCCGGCGCCCTGGCCAACAGCTTGGCCATCGGGGTCATCGCCGCCTTCGGCGCGACGCTCTGCGGCATCACCGTTTCCTACATGGACCTCTACGGCCGTTCGCCGATCGCCGCCACCATCAGCGCCACCGCTCGCCTGCCGATCCTGATCCCCGGCGTCATCGTCGGCATCTCGCTTTTGATCCTGGTCAATCTGATCGGCCTCGGCCCATCGCGTGTTTCCATCGTGCTCGGCCATATCCTGGTCGCGCTGCCGACTACCGTGGTGGTGATGCGCAGCCGCTTCGCCGCTATCCCGAAGACCATCCGCGAAGCCGCGCTCGATCTCGGCGCTTCCGACTGGACGACGTTCCGGCGCGTGATGCTGCCGCTCAGCTTGCCCGCCATACTGTCGGCCTTCATGCTCTCTTTCCTGATTTCCTTCGACGAGTTCATCGTCGTCTTCTTCCTCGCCGGCACCGAGCCGACGCTGCCGCTCTACATCTGGAGCCAGCTGCGCTTCCCGCGCTCGCTGCCGACCGTGATGGCGCTCGGCACGGTGATCCTCACTGTCTCCTTCATCATCGCGGGCACAGCCGAAATCCTTCGCCATCGCGGTCTTGGAACTGCGCGCCGCAATCCAGCCTGAACCACAACAAAGAAGAGGAGAACGAAAATGACAGTCCACCTGAAATCGCTCACCGGACAAAAAGCCCGGGCCGGTCTTGCCGCACTGGCGCTCGCGCTGTCCTCGACAGTCGCTCTGGCCGCCGACAAGCTGCAATATTTCACCTGGTCTGGCTACGAATTGCCCGACTTCAACAAGAGCTTCCTTGCCGCGCATCCCGATGGCGTCGAGGCGACGATCTTCGGCGATGACGACGACGCCTTCACCAAGGTCAAGGCCGGCTTCAGGCCCGACATCGCGCATCCCTGCTACGACAAGGTGGCGCGCTGGAATAAGGAAGGCCTGCTGCAGCCGATCGACACCAAGCGCATCAAGAACTGGGATTCGATTTTCCCGGTGTTCAAGAACCTGCCCGACCTGCAGGCCGGCGACGGCAAGGTGTGGATGGTGCCGTGGGATTGGGGCAACACCTCGATCCTCTACCGCACCGATCTGGTGAAGAACCCCGAGGCGAGCTGGAACCTTCTGTGGGACAAGCAGTATGCCGGCCGCATGGCGACCATCGACGCCGTGCACGACACGCCGATCGTCGCGGCGCTGCTGGCGGGCGTGAACCCCTTCGACATGACACCCGACCAGATGGACAAGGTGGCCGAAAAGCTTCGCGAGCAGCGGCCGCTGCTGTCGAGCTACACCACCGACATGACCTCGGTCGAGCAGGCGCTGGCCAGCGGCCAGCTGGTCGCCGCCATGACCTGGAACGCGTCCGCCACCTCGCTCAAGAAGCAGGGCGTGCCGGTCGAATTCATGAAGCCGAAGGAAGGCATGCTGACCTGGGCCTGCGGTTTCGTCATGCTCAAGGACGCCAAGAACGTCGATCTCGCCTATGACTTCATCAACAGCCGCCTCGACGCCGACTCGGGGAAATTCCTGATCCAGTCCTATGGCTACGGCAGCTCGCTCTCGACCGCGTTCGCCGGCGTGTCGAAGGAGGAGTTAGAGAAACTGCAGCTGCCGGCAGATCCGGACGTGATGCTGAAGAGCACCATCTTCACCGGCCCGATGAAGCAGAATGACGATATGGCGAAGATGTTCGAGAAGGTGAAGGCCGGGGGATGACTAGCTCCCCCTTCTCCCCTTGTGGGAGAAGGTGGCCGCGAAGCGGCCGGATGAGGGGTGCTCCAGGGAACACAGACGTCTCACTTCGCTGGAACACCCCTCATCCGTCTCGGCGCTGTCGCGCCGATCCACCTTCTCCCACAGGGGGAGAAGGGGGAGCCTGGCGGCGCTGCATCACACCGGGGAAAGACAACAAGGACCAACGCATGGACATTCTTGACGAAGCGGCGGCAACGCCGAAAGACGATGCCGATATCCGCGTCGGCCGGCGCGTGCGGGCGCTCAGGCTAGAGCGCAAGCTGTCGCTGGCCGAGCTCGCGGCCAAGGCCGGCATCTCCATCGGTGCGCTCAGCCAGATCGAGCGCGGCATGTCCTCGCTACGCGTCAAGGTGATCTGGCCGCTGGCCGCGGCGCTCGACATCGAGCCGTCGGCGCTGATCGCCGACGGCAACGAGGCGGTCAACGATCTCTATTGCGTGCGCGCCGACAAGCGACGGCAGATTCCGGTGAAATCCGAAGGCATCGCCAAGGCATTGCTGTCGCCGCCCGCCGCGACGCTGACCGGCATGCTGGTCACGGTGGAGGCTGGCGGCGGCACGGCGGAAGCTTACGCCCATGCCGGCCACGAATTTGGCTTCGTCATGGCGGGCGAGGTCGAGCTGGTGGTGGACGCCACGACCTATGTGCTCAAGGCCGGCGACAGCTTCGCCTTCAAGAGCACGCTGCTGCATGCCTTCCGCAATCCCGGCGCCGAGCGCTGCCAGATCCTGTGGGTCAACACGACAAAACCGTCCGAGGTGCGCGATGGCGCTTGATGCGCTCGTTCGGCTGCAGAAGGTTTCGAAGGTTTTTCCTGGCGGCATTGTCGGCCTCGAAGCCGTCGACCTCGACATCGCGCCGGGCGAGTTCCTCACCCTTCTCGGCCCGTCCGGCTGCGGCAAGACGACGAGCCTGCGCGTCATCGCCGGCTTCGAAAGCCCGACCAGCGGCAATGTCCTGCTCGACGGCTGCGACATCACCGGGCTGCGGCCATTCGACCGGCCGGTCAATACCGTCTTCCAGGACTATGCGCTGTTTCCGCATATGGACGTCGCGGCCAATGTCGGCTTCGGCCTGTCGCTGCGCAAGCTCACCCGCGCCGAGCAGGCCAAACGGGTCCGCGAGGCGCTCGACATGGTGGGGCTCGCCGACAAGCTGCGCGCCCGCGTCTCCGAACTCTCCGGCGGCCAGCGCCAGCGCGTCGCCTTAGCCCGCGCCATCGTCTGCGAGCCGCACGTGCTTCTGCTCGACGAGCCGCTGTCGGCGCTCGACGCGCATCTGCGCGAGCAGATGCAGGTCGAATTGAAGCGGCTGCAGTCGCGGCTGGGCACCACCTTCGTCATGGTCACGCACGACCAGACCGAGGCGCTGTCGATCTCCGACCGCATCGTCGTCATGAACAAGGGCCGCATTGAGCAGATCGCGCCGCCGGCCACACTTTACGACCGGCCTGCAACACGTTTCGTCGCCTCCTTCATCGGCACCATGAATCTGTTGCGCTCGCGCTTTGTCGGCCGCGACGGCGAGCGCCTGCGCTTTGCCGCCGGCGACCTGCCGCTGGAAGCGATCTCAGACAGCGGCGAGACGCCGGCCGCCGGAGACACGCGAACCATCGGCGTGCGGCCGGAAGATCTCCTGGCTGCCGGTGAAGCCGGCGAAGGCACCGCGCCGGCGCGCGTCAGTGGCGTCGTCTTCCACGGCCGCACGCTGCGCCTGCATGCCGAGCTAGGGCAGGGGACTTCGATCGTCATCGATGCCCCGCGCCGCGCCGACGGTGCTCAATTCAGCGTCGGCGACGTAGCCTATGTCAGCGTGCGGCGCGGCGCCAACTGCCCCATGCTTTCCAACTGATAGAACGGGCCTAAGGCTCAAGACGCCTTGGCGAAGAATCCCTGATAGTCGGACTTGGCCTGCAACAGGCGCAGGATGTTCTCGCGCGAGCCGCGCACATGCGCGCGGGCGCGCTCGCCGGCCAAGGCGACGTCGCCGGCGCAGATCGCGTCGACGATGCCGGCATGTTCCTCGCGGGTGAGCTTCCACTCGTCCAGCCACAGAAGCTCCGTCCACACATATTGCTGGCATTTGTCGAGGATGCCGCAAAGCATGCCATGCAGCATCTCATTGCCGCTGATTTCGGCGATCGCTCGGTGCAGGTCGATGCCGACCTGGAGCTCCTCGAATTTTTCCCGCGTGCTGCGATCCGGGATCGCCGCCAGCCGCTCGCATTCGGCGAGCATCTCGCGCAGCCGCGCCTTGTCGGCAGCGGTCGCGTTTGCCGCCGCCAGCTCGGTCGCGCGCCCGTCGAGCAATTCGCGGATATCGAAAGCCTCGCGGAACATGGTCAGGTTGAACTCGGCCACCACATAACCCTGGCGCGGCCGCCCGATCACCAGCCCGTCGCGCTCCAGCCGGTTGAAGGCCTCGCGCACCGGCGTGCGGCTCACCTTCAGCCGCTCGGCGATTTCGTTTTCCGTCACGCGGCCGCCCGGCGGAATCTGGCCGGTGATGATCAACGCCTTGAGCTTCTCGAACACCGAGTCGCGCAGCGTGTTCTTTCTCTCCTTCAAGCGTTCCGCCTCCAACGGTCAGTCTGGAATCACAGTTTAGTGCCTTTTAGCGCCTGCTTGAACAGACCGTTTCGGGGCGGGCCGCCGCTCCGAACCGTCCTGCTTTTCCACCACCAAAAACCCGATGTCCCATGTTGACATCGGCTTCCAGCGAATTACACTCAAAATTGTATACAAATTCGCATACCAAATCAACGATAACGGGAACACCGGTTGGAGAAGCGAAAATGACGAAGAGACTCTGTATTCACGGCTTGGCCATCGCCGGCCTGCTGGCCACGGTCGCCGTTCCGGCCTCGGCCGCCGACACCATCACCGTCGCCTCGTGGGGCGGTACTTATCAGGAAGCGCAGACCAAGGCGTTCTTCGATCCGACGGCCAAGGAACTCGGCATCACCATCAAGCAGGACACCACCAACGGCCTCGACGACGTGCGGCTGCAGGTCACCGGCAATGCCGTCAAATGGGACATCACCGAACTCGGCGCCGACGAATGCGCGCGCGGCTCCAAAGAAGGCCTGTTCGAGAAGCTCGACTACAACGTCATCGACAAGAGCGGCATCAACCCGAAGCTTGTCCACGATGATTGGGTCGGCATTTCCTACACCTCGGTGGTTTTGATCTATCGCACCGATGTTTTCGGCGACAAGGGCCCCAAGACCTGGGCCGATTTCTGGAATGTCGAGAAATTCCCTGGGCGCCGCGCGCTCTCCGGCAGCCAGGCGACGGAGACGCTGAGCGTCGCCGCACTCGCCAAGGGCATTCCGATCGACAAGGTCTATCCGGTCGACATCGACGGCGCGCTGCAATCCGTCGACAAGGTCAAGGGCCATATCGATGCCTGGTGGACCTCCGGCGCGCAGGCCATGCAGCTCGTCAAAGACGGCGAGGTCGACATGGCGAGCATCTGGAACGGCCGCGCCGGCACGCTGAAGAAGCAAGGCGCGCCGGTCAGCTTCTCCTTCGATCAGGGCGTGCTCACCGCCGACTGCATGGTCATCCCGAAGGGTTCGAAGAACAAGGACATCGCCATAAAGGCGCTGGCCAAGTTCGTCAGCCCCGACCTCCAGGCCAACCTGCCCCTCTATGTCGACAATGGCCCGGCCAACGAGAAGGCTTTCGAGACGGGCAAGATTCCGCCGGAGCGGATCAAGGATATCAATTCCGCGCCGGAGAACGTCAAGAAACAGGTGCTGCAGGATCCCGCCTTCTGGCGCGATACCCTCGTCGAGGCGACCGAGAAGTTCAACAACCTGATCCAGCAATAACGACATCGGAGCGGCGTCCACGAGGCGCCGCTCCGCATCGTTTCGCGAAAAATGATCCGGAGTTGAAGGAGATGCTCTTGTCTCTCGCGCAGTTCGCGCTTCCCATAGGCATCAGCGGTATCGAGAAGCGCTTCGGTGCTGTCTCCATCCTCAGCGACCTCAGCCTCGACGTGGCGGCGGGCGAATTCCTGACGCTGCTCGGGCCGTCCGGCTCGGGGAAGACGACGCTCTTGATGATCCTGGCCGGCTTCGTGCGGGCCAATGCCGGCTCCATCAAGGTCGGCGGCGAGGAGATCATCACCATGCCGCCGCACAAGCGCAACATCGGCATGGTGTTCCAGAACTATGCGTTGTTTCCGCATATGAACGTCTTCCACAACATTGCCTTTCCGCTGAAGCAGCGCCGTGTGCCGAAGACCGAAACGGCCGAGCGTGTCGAGAGGGCGCTGGACCTAGTGCAGTTGAAAGGCCTCGGCGAGCGCCGTGTCGACCAGCTCTCCGGCGGCCAGCGCCAGCGTGTGGCCTTGGCCCGCGCCATCGTCTTCGAGCCGCGCATCGTTTTGATGGACGAGCCGCTGTCCGCGCTCGACAAGAGCCTGCGCGAGCATATGCAGATCGAGCTGCGCAACCTGCACCGCCGGCTCGGCATGACGACGGTCTACGTCACGCACGACCAGCGCGAGGCGATCACCATGTCGGACCGCGTCGCCGTCATGAATGCGGGGCGCATCGAGCAGATCGATCAGCCCGAGATCCTCTACGCCAGGCCAAAAACGAAGTTCGTTGCCGGCTTCATCGGCGAATCTAGCTTCATTCCGGTCGAATGCCGCAATGGCGGCGTCTGGCATGAAGGCAACAAGCTGCGCATGAAGGACCCAATGCCGTCTTCGGGCCGGCATCTGATGGTGGTGCGGCCGGAGAAGCTGCGCCTGATCGCTGGCGAACAGGCTGGCGACATCAATGCGCTGCCGGCAACGGTCGGCGATGTCATCTATCAGGGCGACAGCTTCGTCTGCTATGCGACGCTCAAGGATGGTCAGCAGGTCACTCTTCGCGACTATTGCCGCCCAGACGTCCTGGCGAAACTGCCGTCGCCGGGCGAGCCGATAACGCTCGGCATCGAAGCGCAGGACGTTGTGCTGGTGGCCGACCAATGAGCCTCGCATCCGCCAGTCTCGATCGCGTCTCTCGACCTAATGGGGCGATCAACGCCGATGCCTTGCGCGCAGACGCGCGACGGGAAGCGCGCGGCCTGCTCGCACTTCTGTCGCCCGGGCTCTTCCTGGTCTTCGCCGTCATCATCGTGCCGATCGGCTGGCTGTTCTGTCTCTCGCTGTTCGACGAGAACGGCCAGCTCAGCGCTTCGAACTATGCGCGCTTCTTCGAGCAGGCCTCCTACATCAAGACCTTCGTCACCACCTTCAAGGTGGCCTTCACCGTCACCGGCGCCTGCGTGCTCTTCGGCTACCCGCTGGCCTATATGCTGTCGCAGCTGCCGCGCCGCGCAGCCTCCATCTGCCTGATCTTCGTCATCCTGCCGTTCTGGACCTCGGTGCTGGTGCGCACCTATGCCTGGCTGGTCATCCTGCAGCGCAAGGGGCTGGTGAACACGTGGCTGACGGATATCGGCGTCATTTCCCAGCCGCTGCCGCTCGCCAACAATTTCGCCGGCGTCGTCATCGGCATGACCCACATCATGCTGCCCTTCCTGGTGCTGCCGCTCTACGCCTCGATGAAGACGATCGACGTCGACTGCCTGCGCGCCGGCATGAATCTCGGTGCCAGCCCGGCCGCGACGTTCCGGCAGATCTTCTTCCCGCTGTCGCTGCCCGGCCTGGCCTCGGGCGTGGTCATCGTCTTCGTGCTGTGCCTCGGCTTCTTCGTCACCCCGGCGCTGATGGGCGGCGGCAAGGTCATCATGTGGGCGATGCGCATGGAGCAGACCACCAGCCTCTATTCCAATTGGGGCGCGGGCGCCGCCCTCGGCGTCGTGCTGCTCGCCGTCACGCTGGCGCTGCTTGGCCTCTTCCACTGGCTGCTCGGCACCCGCGCCACCGGTGTGTGGAGCGAGCGATGAGTATGGAAAATGCCCTGCCCATCTCGCATCGGCAACGCCTGTGGCTCTACGCGCTCGGCGGCCTTGTCATGCTGTTCCTGATCGCCCCGTCGGTGATCATCGTCATCATGTCCTTTTCCGGCTCGTCGCTCTTAGAGTTCCCGCCGCAGGAATGGTCGCTGCGCTGGTATGAAAGCTATTTCGGCTCGGTCGAATGGCGCGACGCCACCGTCGTATCGGTCAAGGTTGCCGTGATGACGGCGATCGTCACAACGCTGCTCGGCACCGCCGCCGCCTACGCCATCAACGCCCGCACACTGCGGCTGACCGGCGCGATCAACGCGCTGCTCACGGCATCGCTGATCATCCCTGTCATCCTGATCGGCATTGGCACCTTTTTCCTCTATGCCCGCATCGGCCTCAACAACACACTGACCGGTCTTGTCATCGCGCACACAGTGCAGGCGCTGCCGCTGGTCGTGCTGACAGTCCTTTCGGGGCTGCGGTCCTACGACATGAACCAGGAGATGGTGGCGCGCAGCCTCGGGGCCGGCCGCTTCTCGGCCTTCTTCCAGGTGACGATGCCGCAGATACGCTTCTCGATCGTCTCCGGCGCGCTGTTTGCCTTCATCACCTCCTTCGACGAGGTGGTGGTGTCGCTGTTCATCTCCGGCGGCGAGACCACGACGCTGACGCGGCGCATGTTCAATGCGCTGCGAGATCAGATCGATCCGACGATCGCCGCCATTTCGACTTGCCTGATCGTGCTATCGATCGTCTTGTTGTCCGCTGCCCAGCTTTTCGGCCGCGGACGTTGATACAAGGATACCCAGACCCGCATGCGTGATTTCCAGTTTCCCGGCCGCTCCCCGGTCCGCGCCACCGAGGCGATGGCCGCGACCTCGCATCCGCTCGCTACGCTCGCGGCCATCGACATGCTGCGCTCCGGCGGCAACGCGATGGACGCTGCGGTCTGCGCGGCCGCGGTGCAGGCCGTGGTCGAGCCGCAATCGACCGGCATCGGCGGCGACTGCTTTGTCCTCTATTGCCCGAAGGGCGACGCGAACGTGCTTGCCTTCAACGGCTCGGGCCGTGCGCCAAAGGCCGCGACGGTCGACTGGTATCTGGACAAGGGGTTCAGCGAGCTTCCGAAGCAGGGTCCGCACGCGGTCACCATCCCAGGCGCCGTCGACGCCTGGTGTCGGCTGCTTGAGGATCATGGCCGCAAGGGTTTGGCCGACGCGCTCGCTCCGGCCATCCGTTATGCGGAAGAAGGCTATGTCGTGCACGACCGCGTCGCCTTCGACTGGGAGGATCCCGAGACCGACCTGACGGCCGACGAGGTGGCGATGCGCATCTTTTTGCCGGGCGGCAAGCCGCCGAAGGCCGGCGATGTTCATCGCCAGCCGGAGCTGGCGGAGACACTGCGCATCATCGCCAGGAAAGGTCGCGCCGGTTTCTATGAAGGCGAGGTCGCGGACGATCTGGTCGGGCGGCTTCGCGCGCTCGGTGGCCTGCATACGCTCGACGATTTCGCCGCCACCAAGGGCGATTACCGGACCGCGATCAGCACCTCTTATCGCGGCTATGACATCCACCAGATGCCGCCCAACAACCAGGGCCTGACCGCGCTTCTGATGCTGAACGTGCTCTCGGGCTTCGAGCTGGGCAAGCTCGATCCCGACGGCGCCGCGCGCCTGCACCTCGAGATTGAGGCGGGCCGGCTCGCCTATCAGGATCGCGATGCATTTTTCGCCGATCAGGATCAAGTCGATGTGCCGGTCAAGGCGCTGCTTTCCGGCGCCTATGCCGACAGCCTGCGCGCCGCGATCGACCCCGAGCGCGCCATGACCCATCTGCCGCGTCTCGATCTTCCGGGCAGCGACACGGTCTATATCAGCGTCGTCGACCGCGACCGCAACGCGGTGAGCTTCATCAACTCCACTTATTATTCCTTCGGCAGCGGCGTCGTCGGCCCGAAGACCGGGGTCGTGCTGCAAAACCGTGGCTCCAGCTTCCGCCTCGATCCCAAGCACCCGAACGCCATCGCGCCCGGCAAGCGGCCGATGCACACGATCATGCCGGGCATGATGACCAGGAACGGCCGCGCGATGATGCCCTTCGGCGTGATGGGCGGCGGCTATCAGCCCTTCGGCCATGTGCATCTTTTGACCAACATGATCGACTTCGGCATGGACCCGCAGCAGGCGATCGATGCGGCGCGCGTTTTCTACAACCACGACGTCGTCGAGGCCGAGCGAAGCGTGCATCCCGAGGCCATCGAAGGCCTGCGCCGGCGTGGACATCGCATTGTGGAGCCCGACCATCCGCTGGGCGGTGGGCAGGCGGTGCTGATCGATTGGGAAAAGGGCACGCTGACCGGCGCATCCGATCCGCGCAAGGACGGCCTGGCGCTCGGATATTGAGCAGGCCTTTGCTGGACATAAGCCGATCGTTCGAAACATAGTCTGGAACCATGACAAACAGCGAAAACGCCACCGATCTCGCCCATCGTCTTGCCCCCGGCGCCGACGACGCGCCGGCCATCGCCGCGCCCGAACGGACGGCACTCTCGCATGGCGGGCTGCGCCGCCTAATCCGCGATACCGTGGCGCGCTTGAACGCGCTCGGCATCGGCCGCGGCGACCGCGTCGCCATCGTGCTGCCGAACGGCCCGGAAATGGCCACATCCTTCATCGCGGTGGCGGCGGCTGCGTCCACCGCCCCGCTCAACCCGGCCTACCGGGCCGACGAGCTCGATTTTTATCTCAGCGATATCGGCGTCAAGGCGATCCTCGTGAGCAAGGATGAGGCAGGCCCCTCGGTCGAGGTTGCCGGGCGCCTCGGCATCCCGGTGCTGCGGCTGGTCGTGCCGGAGGGCGCGCCGTCTGGAACCTTCACGATCGAGGGTGAGCCGGTTGGATCGCCGGTCTCGTCTGGCTTCGCCGCGGAAAGCGATGTTGCGCTGCTGCTCCACACCTCCGGCACGACGTCGCGTCCGAAACTGGTGCCGCTCAGCCACGCCAACCTTGCGGCGTCGGCGGCACATATCGGCGCGACGCTCGGCCTGACACCGGCCGACCGCTGCCTCAACATCATGCCGCTGTTCCACATCCATGGGCTGATCGCCGCGGTGCTGTCCTCGCTCGCCGCCGGCGGCAGCGTCTTCTGCACGCCGGGCTTCAACTCGCTGCGTTTCTTCCAGTGGCTCTCCGAGGCCAAGCCCAGCTGGTACACCGCCGTGCCCACCATGCATCAGGCGATCCTGCCGCGTGCCGCCCGCAATCCCGAGCAGCTTGCCGAGGCGAAGCTGCGCTTCATCCGCTCGTCGTCGGCGTCATTGCCGGCGCAAGTGATGGCCGAGTTGGAGAAGACCTTCGGCTGCCCGGTGATCGAGGCTTACGGCATGACGGAGGCCGCGCATCAGATGGCGTCCAACCGTTTGCCGCCGGGCGTGCGCAAGCCCGGCAGCGTCGGCGCGTCGGCCGGACCGGAAGTCGCCGTCATGGCGCCGGACGGGCGATTGCTCAAGCCCGGCGAAGTCGGCGAGATCGTCATTCGCGGACCGAACGTCACGGCAGGCTACGAGAAGAACCCGGATGCCAATGCCAGTGCCTTCGCCCATGGCTGGTTCCACACCGGCGACCAGGGCGTGCTTGACGAGGACAGCTATCTGCGCGTCACCGGCCGGCTGAAGGAGATCATCAACCGCGGCGGTGAGAAGATCTCGCCGCTCGAGGTCGACGGCGTCTTGATGGATCACCCGGCCGTGGCGCAGGTCGTCACCTTCGCCATGCCGCATGACAAGCTCGGCGAGGAGGTGGCGGCGGCCGTCGTGCTGCGCGAAGGCAAGAGGGCCAGCGAGGCCGATATCCGTGGCTTTGCATCGACCCGGCTCGCCGACTTCAAGGTGCCGCGCAAGGTGGTGATCCTCGACGAGATCCCGAAAGGCGCGACGGGCAAGCTGCAGCGCATCGGGCTGGCGGCCAAGCTCGGACTCGGCTGATGCGCGTTACAGTCTTTGGCGCCGGCGCCATTGGCGGCTATCTCGCCGCCAAGCTCGCGATCGCCGGCTCGGTCGATCTGTCGATCGTGGCGCGCGGCGCGCATCTCGAAGCCATCAAGGCCGGCGGCCTGCGCCTGATCGAGAACGGCAAGGAAACGGTGGCGCGGGTGAAAGCGGCGGCACGCGCCGAGGAGCTCGGCGCACAGGATTATGTCGTGCTGGCGCTGAAGGCGCATTCGCTGGCTCCGGCGCTGGACGAGATTGCGCCGCTCTTGGGCGAGGGGACAGTCGTCGTCACCATGCAGAACGGCGTGCCCTGGTGGTACTTCTACAAGGCGGGCGGCGCGCTCGAAGGCACACGGCTCGACGCGGTCGATCCAGGTGGGGCGATCTGGCAGCGCATCGGGCCGGAGCGCGTCATCGGCTCCGTCGTCTATCCCGCCGTCGAGGTCGATGCGCCGGGCCTTATCCGCCATGTCGAAGGCACGCGCTTTTCGCTGGGTGAGCCTTCGGGCGAGAAGAGCGAGCGGGCCACCGCGCTTGCCCGCGAAATGGTCAAGGCCGGGCTGCAGGCGCCGGTGCGCGAGGACATCCGCTCGGAGATCTGGGTGAAGCTCTGGGGCAATCTCTCTTTCAACCCGATCTCGGCGCTGACCGGCAGCACGCTTGCGGCCATCGTCGCCGACGAAGCCACACGCGCCGTCGCCCGCGCCATGATGCTGGAAGCGCAGGCGATCGGTGAGCGCCTCGGCGTGCGCTTCCTCATTCCCGTCGACCGGCGCATCAAGGGCGCCGGCGACGTCGGCGAGCACAAGACCTCGATGCTGCAGGATCTCGAGCGCGGCCGTCCGATGGAGATCGACGCGCTGGTCACCGCTGTGCAGGAACTCGGCCGCCTGACCGGCCAGCCGACGCCGACAATCGACAGCGTGCTGGCGCTGGTGCGGCGGCTTGCGATCGAACGCGGGTGTTATTGACTTCATAGACGTAAAGATCGTCCCCTCTTGACTCTTGCCAATGTTCCTGTTTTGTTCTTGTTAAAAGCTTAACAGGAGCGTTCTCAGCCGAACGAGTACGGATGTCTCGGCAGCAAGAGTTTGATTTCGGCATCCCGATTCCCCCACTGCAGCCGAAGCGGCCGGACCGGGTGTTCTTTGCTCTGTTTTTGCAGGCAAAGGATCGTGCCGCGTTTTGGTCGCTGCAGAGACATCTGTGTGATCTCAACGGGATAACCGGGACGCTGCTGCTAAAAGAGCGATTTCACATCACTCAACAGCATGTGGGCGACTACAAAAGACTTAGATCGAAAATCGAATTCGCGGCCAAGCGGGCCGGCCGAATGGTTGAAATGCCGGCGTTTGAAGTCACGTTTAGCCATGCTGTAAGTTTTCCCGGCCGCCCGGCGGCAAAAGGCAGGCCGCCGTCGCGTCCGTTCGTGCTTTTGGCAGACGATGGGCCGGTCTGCGAACTCAGCCGGTTGATTGGCATCGCCATGAAAGCAAATGGTCTCAAATCGGCGGATCACTTCGTCCCGCATATGACGATTGCCTATGACGAGAAATTCGTCCCCAGGCAGCCGATCGAGCCAATCGGCTTTGTAGCAAGGGAGTTCGTCCTCATTCACAGCCTGCGCGGCCTGACGATCTACCAGGATCTGAGCCGCTGGCCGCTGATGGCCGCGTCATCCTGACACGAATTGTCACCTGCGGAGCGCCGCACCGCTGGCAGATGAACCATCGGTCCCTACTTGATGTCTTGTCCAAACCGGGAGGAAATCATGAACACTGCGGAAATTGCCAAGGATTTCACCGAGCTCCTCAAGAAGGGCGACAGCCACGGTGCCGCCGCGAAATACAATGCCGACGACATCGTCAGCTACGAAGCCATGGAAGGCCCGATGGCCGTGTGCAACGGCAAGGAAGCCGTCAAGCAGAAGGGCGAGTGGTGGGAGGCCAACCATGAGGTTCATGGCGGTTCGGTCGAGGGCCCCTACGTCAATGGCGACCAGTTCGCCTTGCGCTTCAGCTTCGACGTGACACCCAAATCCACCGGCGAGCGCGTCAAGATGGACGAGGTCGGCCTCTACACGGTCAAGAACGGCAAGATCAGCGAAGAGCGGTTCTACTACTGAGCCTTGCTGGGCTCTGAATGCCCTTCGCGCCGCGATTTAAAGAATCAGGCATGGCGGCCTCGGATGATGCCCTGGCCGCCATGCCAGCTTCTCAAATCGTCTTCACATAGGCCGCCAACTGGTCGGCTACCGTGCCCCAGCCGTCGAAGAAACCCATCTTCTCGTGGCTGTTGCGGGTCGCCTCGTCGCGATGGATGGCGGTGGCGGTGTAGCGCGTGCCCTTGCCCTCGGGCGTCAGCGTGATGATCGCGGTGATGAAGGGCTCGCCGGACGGCCGGTAGCCCGGCAGCAGCGCGTCGGTCCACACCAGCCGCTCGTTCGGCACGATCTCGAGGTAGCAGCAGTGACGGTCGCTGACCTCCTTGCCGTCGGGCGATTGCATGCGCGTGCGGAACAGGCCTCCGGGCCTGAGGTCGATCTCGCAATCGGTGATGACCCACGGCTTCGGCGTGAACCACTGCTTGACATGCTCCGGCCGCGTCCAGGCGCGCCACAGCAACTCGCGCGGCGCGTCGAGGAAGCGCTCCAGCGTCAGGCCCAGTTTCGGGTTCGGCTTGATCGGATAGCTCACGTTTCACTCTCCTTGAGGCTCATCACATAGGCGTCGAACTGGTCGAGGCGGCGCTCCCACAGCGCGCGCTGTTCGGCGAGCCAGTTTTCGGCAAGCCTCAGCGGCTCGGGCGAAAGGCTGTAAGTCCTGACGCGTCCGGCCTTTTGCGACTGCACCAGCCCGCAACCTTCCAGCACCTTCAGGTGCTCGACGAAGGAGGGCAGCGCCATGCCGAAGGGCTCGGCCAGCTCGCTGACCGAGGCAGGGCTCCTGTTCAGCCGCTCCACCACGCGCCGGCGTGTCGGATCGGCCAGCGCGCGAAAGATGCCGTCAATGGGCGGCGGGTTCTGGCTTGTTGTGTGCAGGCTCATAGCTGTTCCTTCCGCGACCGTCGGCGGTCGGGCAATCTTTACGAGAAAATACTTAGGAAAAAACCTTAGTATTGGCAAGAGCCAAAATCGCACCGGCGTAAAGCGCTGGCAAAGCCTATAGGGCCGGCCTAGGCTTCTGCCGGATTCGAAAATCTTCATCTGACAGAGGCCCGCCTTGACCATCACTATGTACGGCATCACCACCTGCGACACGATCAAGAAGGCGCGCGTCTGGCTGGAGAGCCATGACGTGCCGTATCACTTTCATGACTACCGGGCAGAGGGGATCGAGGCCGACAGGCTCAGCGGTTGGATCGGCAAGGTCGGCTGGCAAAAGCTGCTCAACAAGGGCAGCACGACCTTTCGCGAGCTGCCGGAAGCGGACAAGGCCGGGCTGGACGAGAAGAAGGCGAAGCAGCTGATGCTCGCCAGGCCGACGATGATCAAGCGGCCGGTGCTGGAGGTGGGGGACCGGGTGTTTGTGGGATTCAAGCCGGAGGTTTATGAAGAGGCGGTGAAATAGTGCGCGACCGCGAAGCTGCCAATCTCCCCTTGTTGGCTACGGCATGCATGGCAGCTTGGCGTATGCATCGTCTAATGTAGCGCTGGTCGACCCCCACTCCGTCTCGGCTTCGCCGAGCCACCTCTCCCCCGATCGATGGGGGAGAGGAAAGGCGCCAAGCTTTTTGCCGTCAACGCTCGTCCGCAAGGCTCCCTTCCTTTCCCTCCGGAGGGGGGAAAGGTGGCGCTGCGAAGCAGCGACGGATTGGGGGAACCACGTGGCAATCAAGCCTCGGCCTGATCCGTTACGCCTGTCACACAAGACGTGTGCATAGTCTAGCCATTTCATGGGGAGATGTCAGGCAGGACAGAGAGGGGGCGAAGGAACGCTACGTCTCGATAACTATGCGTGGGCTTCCAAATACCCCGCCAGCGCCACCGCATTGTTGTGCGCCTCGTCATGCGCGCCGTAGAGCAGCGTCACCTTGCCCTCGCGCACTAGGCCACGCAGCTGCGCTACCGCGTCGCTATTGGCGTCGAGCTCGGCCCGATATCGCTTCTGGAATTCCGGCCAGCGCTCCGGCTCGTGCCCGAACCATTTGCGCAGCGCGTCGCTCGGCGCGATCTCCTTCAGCCAAAGCGTCAGTTCGGCGTCCTTCTTGCTGACGCCGCGCGGCCAGATGCGGTCGACCAGCACCCGCTGGCCGTCGGCTTTCGCCGGCGGCTCATAGACACGCTTCACCGCAATGTCGAAGGCCACTTATGCCTCCTTTGCCAAGCCCCGGCAAAGTGTGCAGCGGTTGGGCTCGGCGACTTCGCCGTGGCCGTCCGTTCGGAATTGCGCCAACAAAGCACCGTTACGCCCACTCGCCCTTGCGCATCACCGCCACGCGGCTGCCGTCCTTGGCGACGCCGTCGATGTCGATCTTGTCCGAGCCGATCATCCAGTCGATATGGATGAAGCTCTTGTTGCCGCCGCGCGTCGATATCTCGTCCTGGCTGAGCGAGGCGCCGTTGACGAAGCATTTCGAATAGCACTGCCCGAGTGCGATATGGCAGGCGGCGTTCTCGTCGAACAGCGTGTTGAAGAACAACAGCCCGCTCTTCGCGATCGGCGAGGAATGCGGCACCAGCGCCACCTCGCCGAGACGCCGCGCGCCTTCATCGGTGTCCAGCACCTTCTGCAGCACGTCCTCGCCCTTCGAGGCCTTGGCCTCGACGATCCGCCCACCCTCGAAGCGCACCGAGATCTCGTCGATCAGCGTACCCTGATAGGAGAGCGGCTTGGTCGAGGAGACATGGCCCTCGACGCGCCTTGCATGCGGCGTGGTGAAGACCTCCTCGGTCGGGATGTTCGGATTGCAGGTGATGCCGTTCTTCGCCGTCGAAGCGCCGCCCATCCATTCATGGCCGTCCGCCAGCCCGACGGTCAGGTCGGTGCCCGGTCCGGTGAAATGCAGCGCGTGGAAACTGTGCTCGTTGAGCCATTTCGTGCGCTCAGCCAAGGCGGCGTTATGCGCCTTCCAGTTGCCGATCGGGTCCTCGACGTCGACCCGCGAGGCCGAGAAGATGGCGTCGGCAAGCTTCACCACCGCGACGTCGTCCGGCTCACCCGGAAACACCTGTTTTGCCCAGGCAAGATCGGGATAGGCGACGATGTTCCAGTTGATGTCGAAGCCGGTGATCTTCTCCAGCGCCGGCTGGTAGGCCATCGAGTTCGCCTTGTTGGCACGCGCCACCTTGGCCGGATCCTGCGACGAGAGCAGCGACGGGTCTTCGCCGCGCACCGCAAGCCGCGCCGCATTGTTGGAGAAGGCCCTCGCCATGCCTTCGTAGAGCCAGCCGGCGGCGCGGTCGAAACCGGCATCCGCACCGTAGCGGAAGCGCGCCAGCGTGATCTCGTCGTCGTTGAAGATCGGCGTCACCAGCCCGGCGCCCGCCTTATAGGCGTGCTCGACGATGCGGCGGGTCAGCGGCAGCGCTGCGATCGAGGAGGTCAGCACCAGGTCCTGACCGGGCTGCAATTGCAGCCCGACCTTGACGGCGACTTCCGCCAGCCTGTCGAGCTTCACCGGGTCGATGCTTGCCGAAACGCCGCGCGAATGTGTGGTCATGATCCTGCCTGCTACTTGTTGGGGTTCTCATCCTTACATAGACCGCTGCGATTGACCTTTCCACCGCGATCGACCGGGCCTGCTCTCAAGCATGACGGACCGCATTATTGAAAAGTGCGGAGCGGTTAAGCGGCGCTGTCCAGCGCCCGGAACTGCGCCATGGTCGCCTCGATCTCCTCGCGGATCCAGGCCTTGAAGTCGCGCACCTTGCGGCTTTCGCTCTTGGTGGCCGAGGTCACCAGCCAGTAACCCAGCCCGCTCTGCGCCCGCACGCCGAAGGGCGCGACCAGCCGGCCGTCGGCCAGCGCGTCGGCGGTCAGCAACTGCCAGGCGAGCATCACGCCGTGGCCGGCGATCGCCGATTCCAGGCAAAGCATCGGATCGGTGAAACGCGCGCCTTTCTGGAAGGTGACCGGCTCGACGCCGGCCGCCTCGAACCAGCCGTCCCAGCTGAACATCGCCCGCTCGTCGGTGATGGCGCAGGTCTGCGCCAGATCGCCGATCGATTTCAGCCTGGCCGCGATCGAGGGCGCGCAGACCGGAAACACTTCCTGGGCAAGCAGAAGCTCGGCGCGCCCGCCCGGCCATTTGCCGTCGCCGAGCCGGATTGCGATATCGATGTCGGACCGGTCGAGATCGGCGACCCTGGCCGAGGCGTCGATGCGCAAAAGCACATTCGGATGTCGCGCGAAATGCCGCGACAGCCGCGGCAGCAGCCATTTCGAGGCGAAGGCCGGCGCCACCGAGACGACCAGCGTGCACTCGTTGGCCTCGTCGGCCAGCGCCACGGCTTGCGCGAGCGCGCGGAAGCCGACGCTGAGTCGCGTCGTGAAGGCGGCGCCAAATTCGGTCGGCACGAGCCCGCCCGGCGTCCGTTCGAACAGCGCCTGGCCCAGCTGCTTTTCCGTGCGCTTGACCTGCTGGCTGACGGCACTGACCGAGACGTTCAACTCGGCCGCCGCGCCCGCCAGCGATCCCAGCCGGGCGACGGTTTCCACGGCGCGCAGGCCGTTGAGATGGACGCGGTTCAGCATAGCCATCCAGTTTTTCTAAAGCGACCGGACCGAAATCTCAATTGAACCCCGACAGGAAAGCGCAGAATTTAGCCGAAACAACCTTGAACCATGAGGTGGCCCCATGAAGATTTTATCTTTTCTGAAAGGGCTTTCCGGCACCGAGGCGAGGCCGCGCGACGACAGCGAGGTCGCGCGCTGGACCACCGATCCGCTGTCGCATCCGGTGCTCGACACCATGTCGGAGCGCGAGCTCGGCGACATGCCCTTCCGGCTGACGGCCCGCCGCACCGCATATGAAACGATGGGTGCAGCTGGCCGCTAAGTTGCCGCTAAGTTTTTGGCCTTTTCGGCGGTGCTCCCCTCATCCGGCCGCTTCGCGGCCACCTTCTCCCTTCGGGAGAAGAGATGGCGCCAGCGCCGACAGGCTCCTCTCCCCACCGGGGAGAGGTCAGCCGAGCGAAGCGGAGGCTGGGTGAGGGGACGTGCACCTGGCCCAACGCAAGCGCATTGTTTCACCTGCACATGCAATTATTGTGCGCCGCAATGAACGCCACGCCATCTCCCTTGCGGCTTGCTCTCGCCGGCATGGTCGCGCTTGCCGTCGCCATGGGCATCGGCCGCTTCGTCTACACGCCGATCCTGCCGGGCATGATGGAGGGACTTGGCCTGACGCCGGCCGATGCCGGTTGGATCGCTTCCGCCAATTATGTCGGCTACCTCATCGGCGCGCTTGCCGCGGCCGGTGGCTGGGCGCATGGCCGCGAGCGCATGCTGATGTTCGCCGGCCTCGCCGCCAGCGCCGTGCTCGCGGCCCTCATGGGGTTCAACGAGACGATGGCCGCCTTTCTCGTCATCCGCTTCCTCGCCGGCCTCGCCAGTGCCTTCGTCATGGTGTTCATGGCCTCGATCGTCTTCAGCCATCTGGCAGAGGCCGGCCGCGGCGATTTGCAGGCGCTGCATTTCGGCGGCGTCGGCCTCGGCATTGCCGCGTCCTCGGCGCTGCTGGCGGTCCTCGTCTCCGAACATGCGGATTGGGCCGCCGGCTGGCTCTGGTCGGGGGCGCTTTCGACCGTCGGCCTGCTCGTCGTCGCGCTGCTCGCCGGCTCGACCACGCCGGCCAATGTCACCGACGGGCGCGAGCCGGCGCTGCCGAAGGACGGGTCCCTGGTGAGGACGATCGTCGCCTATGGGCTGTTCGGCTTCGGCTATGTGGTGACCGCCACTTTCCTGGTCGCCATCGTCCGCCAGGGCGGCGGCGGCCGCGTCTTCGAGGCGAGTGTCTGGATGGTCGCCGGCCTCGCTGGCTTTCCCTCGACTTGGGCGTGGCAGAAGCTCGCCGGCCGGCTAGGGCTCTATGCCACTTATGCCGCGAGTTGCCTGGTCGAGGTGGTCGGCGTCACCGCCAGTGTCGTCGTCAAGGGCGCCGCCGGACCGTTGATCGCCGGCGTCCTGCTCGGCGGCACCTTCATCGCCATCACGGCGCTGGGCCTACAGATGGGCAGGCAGCTCGCGCCGCGGGCGCCGCGCCGCATCTTCGCGGTGATGACGGCGGCCTTCGGCCTTGGCCAGATCGTCGGCCCGATCGCCGCCGGCCTGCTCGCCCAGGCTTCGGGCAATTACGTGCTTGCTTCGATCATGGCAGCGTCGGCGCTGCTCGCCTCCGGCGTCATTGCTTGGTCGGCTGCGCCAAAATCGCCATGATTTGCGGTTTGTTCGATGCCGGACGTCGGGCACGGGCATTTTCTTTCCCCCTAATGTGTGACTTTATGCCCGCCGAACTGCAACGCCGCTGATTTGCGGTCAGACCGAGGAAACCCGCCACAGTGTTCGTATCCTTCTTCCCGCAGCCGAAGCTTTTCTTCACCTCGGCCGCCGTCTGGAGCCTTGCCGCGATCCTGTTCTGGTTCTTCGGCGGCGAGCAGTTGGGCGCGATGTTCGGATTGCCTCCGGTAGCAGAGGGTGTCCCCAAGATCATCGGCGTCGAGCTCTTTTGGTCGAAGCCCTTTCTGTGGTTCTACATATATTTCGCCGCGGTCGTTTTCGTTTTCTACGGTTTTTGGGCTTGGTATCGACCCCATCCATGGTTGAATTGGTCAGTTCTTGGGACTTCGCTCATCCTCTTCGTGATCTATTACCAGGTGCAGGTCAACGTTGCTTTCAACGATTGGTACGGCCCTTTTTACGATCTTATTCAAAAGGCGTTGGGGACACCGTATTCTACGACGCCATGGGATTTTTACAGCCAGCTGCTGACCATCATGTGGATCGCGCTTCTGGCTGTTACTGTTGGCTCTCTCAATCGGTTCTTCGTAAGCCACTGGATCTTTCGTTGGCGCACCGCCATGAACGACTACTATATGGCCAACTGGGATAGGTTGAGACGTATCGAAGGTGCATCGCAGCGTGTCCAGGAAGACACGATGCGCTTCTCAACCACGATGGAGGATCTGGGTGTTAGCTTGGTTGGGTCGGTCATGACCCTGATCGCGTTTCTTCCCGTGCTGCTGCATCTTTCGCAGAACGTTACGGAATTGCCGATTGTCGGCACGGTGCCTTATTCACTCGTCGCTGTGGCTATCGTCTGGTCCATTTTCGGAACCACTTTCTTGGCGCTGGTTGGTATCAAGCTTCCGGGGCTTGAGTTCCGCACACAACGCGTCGAGGCGGCTTTCCGCAAAGAGCTTGTCTACGGCGAGGACGATATAGGTCGTGCGCAGCCGCCAACTGTCGCTGAACTTTTTCGGAACGTCAAAAATAACTATTTCAGAAAGTATTTCCATTATCTATATTTTAACGTGGCTAGAATTTTCTACCTGCAAATCGATAATATATTCCCATATATAGTTCTCGTGCCCACAATGGTTGCTGGCAAGATAAAGCTTGGGGCCCTAAATCAGATCCTAAACTCTTTTGATCAGGTGCGTTCGTCGTTCCAATATCTGGTCAACTCCTGGCCAACCATTGTCGAGTTGATTTCCATATATAAACGCCTTCGTGCTTTCGAGGCGACGATCCATGGCGAGCCGCTACCAGACATCGATCGCCGTTTCATCGAACGCCAAGCACACGAGCCGGATCCGGCCTAGGTCGGATTGCAAGGTGGGCGGCTCAGCCGCCCACCGCCGCCTGCGCCTGCCCGGGCCGCTGGCGCGCGAGATAGTCGCGGAAACTGATGCACTCGACTTGCGGCATCACGCAGACCTCGCCGGCGAAGCGCTCCAGCGTGTTCCAGTACGCGCCGTTATTCATCAACGTGAAGTGGAAGCCGAGCTCCAGGGGCAGGCGCTTGCCGTTGTACTGAGCCTCGAAGGCGGTGTGGAACGCCTGATAGGCGCGCTCGGTGAATGCGTCCGCCTCGGCCGGCTTTTCGGTGCCGCCCGAGTGGCGGACATAAAGATTGTAATCCATGGCGACGACCGGCTTGGCCTTGTCTCCCTCCGGGATAAGCGGCAGGGCGAAGCGGGTTATGCCATTCAGGGCTGGCGGCACGACCGGGCCGCTCGAGACGCCGCTCGCATCGTATTCAAAGCCGGCCTCGGGCAAGGCTTCGTAAAGCGCCTTATCGGTGGATAGATAGGGCGCGCGAAAACCGGTTACGGTATGGCGGGCGAAATTGCGCCAGCCGGCCGGCTCGGGAGAAATGCCGTTGATCGCATAGGCATTCTCGAAAATGCGCCGCGCGGACGCGAATTCGGCCAGCCAGTCGGCCTTGCTCCAGGCCTTGCCGTCGAAATGGCCGCAGGCATGGCTGCCGATGTCGTGGCCCTCGGCCGCGGCCAGCCGGACCTGCTCCAGCCGGTCGGCGACATCCTGTTTCGAGGCGCCGAAGCCGACATTCGATTTGCCGGCGGCCTTGCCGGGGCCGGCATAGTGCAGCCGCGTCTCGGGAGAGAGCAGGAACACGCAGGACAGGAAATAGGTGAAATGCGCGCCCGTGCGCTTTGCCAGCGCCCGGCTGCGCTGCCATTGCGAGATCTCGCGGGCGGCGTCGAACGAGATCAGCACGACCTGCTTGGCCGGCGAAACCGTTGGCGATTTCGGCGGATCGGCGAAGGCGGTATTGGCTGAGGCGAGCGAGGCGAGACTGATCGCAAGGACGCGGTACGAACGAAGCATTGACAACCTTCTGGCGGGGACGTCTTCCGGCCGATCGGAAGCCGGCTATCGCGCAAATGTGGCGCGGTTGCGTTCAGGTATGGACTGTGGGCGCCCGGCATTCTCAGCCGATTTTCCGGTCCGCCCCCTTCCATGCCGACGAAATTTCGCTAAAACGCGGGCTCAAGAAGCGCCCCCTCCTGGGGCCGCAATGGTTTTGATTGATGTCGGACGACAGTTTTATCCGCGAAGTCAACGAAGAGATTCGTCGCGAGCAGGCGCAGAAGCTATGGGACCGTTTCGGCCCGGCCATTCTCGGCCTTGCCATCCTGATCGTGCTCGGCACCGCCGCTGTCGTCGGCTACCGCTATTGGGACGAAACCCGCGCCAACCGCTCGGGCGACGCCTTCTCGGCGGCCCTCAAGCTCGCCAATGACGGCAAGAATGACGAGGCGATCGCCGCGCTCGACCAGCTGGAGAAGGACGGCTACGGCGCCTATCCGCTGCTCGCCCGCATGCGCGCCGCGACCGTCAAGGCCAACAAGGGCGACGTCGATGGCGCGGTCAAGGATTTCGACGAGGTCGCCGCCGACAGCGCCATTCCCGCCGGCATTCGCGATATTGCGCGGCTGAGGGCGGCGCTTCTGCTCGTCGACCACGGCTCCTACGCCGATGTCTCCAGCCGCATCGAGGCGCTCACCGCCGACACCAATCCGCTGCGCCATTCGGCGCGCGAGGCGCTCGGCCTTGCCGCCTGGAAGGACGGCAAGTCGGCGGACGCGCTCAAACTGTTCGACCAGATCTCTTCGGATGAAGCCGCCCCGCGCAATGTGCGCCAGCGCGCGCAGCTGATGTCCGAGTTGATCCGCGGGTCGGGCAACGTGTCGTGATCCTGGATGGGCTTCAAAGTCGCCATCATCGGCCGGCCTAACGTCGGCAAATCGACTCTTTTCAATCGGCTGGTCGGAAAGAAGCTGGCGCTTGTCGACGACACGCCTGGTGTAACGCGCGACCGCCGCGTCCATGCGGCAAAACTCTACGATCTTCATTTCGATGTCATCGACACCGCCGGCTTCGAGGACGCGGCGGCTTCGACGCTGCCCGGCCGCATGCGCCAGCAGACCGAGATCGCCATTCGAGAGGCCGACCTCATCTTCTTCACCGTCGATGCCAAGTCGGGCCTGATGCCCGACGACCGCACCTTCGCCGAGGTGGTGCGCAAATCGGGCAAGCCGGTGGTGCTCGTCGCCAACAAGGCAGAGGCGCGTGGCGCTCAAGGCGGCATGCTGGAAGCCTGGGAACTCGGCCTCGGCGAGCCGATCCCGATCTCGGCCGAGCACGGCCAGGGCATGCCGGATCTGCGCGATGCGGTGATTGAAGCGCTCGGCCAGGAACGCGCTTTCGGCGAGGATGAGGAAGACGAAGCCGGCGAGATCGCCGCCAGCGAGGTTCTGATCGGCGAGGACATCGCCGACCCGGATGCTGAAGCGCCCTATGACGACACCAAGCCGCTGCGCATCGCCGTCGTCGGCCGCCCGAACGCCGGCAAGTCGACGCTGATCAATGCGCTGATCGGCGAGGAGCGGCTGCTCACCGGTCCGGAAGCCGGCATTACCCGCGATTCGATCTCGGTCGACTGGGACTGGCGTGGCCGCAGGATAAAGCTGTTCGACACGGCCGGCATGCGCCGCAAATCCAGGATCCATGAAAAGCTGGAAGTGCTCTCGGTGCAGGATGGCCTGCGCGCCATCCGCTTCGCCGAGATCGTCATCATCATGCTCGACGCCACCATCCCGTTCGAGAAGCAGGATCTACAAATCGCCGACCTCATCATCCGCGAGGGCAGGGCGCCGGTGATCGCCTTCAACAAATGGGACCTGATCGACAATCCGCAGGAGCTGCTGGCCGAGCTGCGCGAAAAGACCGAGCGGCTCCTGCCGCAGGTGCGCGGCATCCAGGCGGTGACGGTCTCGGCCGAGACCGGGCGCGGCCTCGACCGGCTGATGGAAAGCGTCATCAAGACGCACAAGGTCTGGAACAGCCGTGTCTCTACCGGCAAGCTCAACCGCTGGCTGGAAGGCATCCTCGCGCATCACCCGCCGCCCGCCGTCGCCGGCCGCCGGCTGAAGATCAAATACGTCACCCAGGCAAAAACCCGCCCGCCGGGCTTCGTCGTCTCGTGCTCGCGGCCGGACGCCATGCCGCAATCCTATGTCCGCTATTTGACCAACAGCCTGCGCGAGGCCTTCGACATGCCAGGCGTGCCGATCCGCATGGCGCTGCGCACCTCGGAAAATCCGTTTGCGGGCAGGGCGAAGAAGCGGTGACTTCTGGGAAAGCGCCGACGCTGATCCCTCGTCATCCACGGGCGAAGCAAGGAGCGAAGCGACGCAGCGCAGACCCGAGGATCCATTCCGTGACTTAGAAGCGCCGCGACGATTCAGAATTCTGCTCCGCTGCATTCCTCGCGCGAAGTAACGGAATGGATTCTAGGGTCTGCGCTGCGTCGCTCCGCTCCTTGCTTCGCCCTAGAATGACGATGTCGAAAGGCGTCGGCTAAGACGCTAAGCGACCTCCCGCAGTCCATCGCCGGTTCGCGCTCCCTCAGGCAGCGTCTCCAGCGCCGCCTGCAAAAGAATCTCCGCCAGCCGCGTCGCCACGGGGTCGAGCTCGGCGTCCTTCCGGTGCAGGTGCAGCGCCATTGTCGGCAGGGCAGGCAGCCCGAGCACGCCCGGCGCGATTGCCCTGACATTGGCCGGCAGGCCGATATCGGTGCGGATCGTCAGGCCGAGGCCTGCCGCCACCGCCGCCCAGATGCCGCCGAGGGAAGGACTCGAGAAGGAGATGCGCCAGGGCATGCCCGCGCGATCGAGTGTCTCGGTCGCCACGGTTCTGAGCAGGCACGGCGCCTCGAACACCACCAGCGGCAGCGGCTCGCCATTGCGCGGACCAGCCTCGATCGGCTTGGCCGGGCCTATCCAGCGCGCCGGCACGTCGGCGACATGGCGGCTATAGGGCAGGGCCATGCCGTCATGCCAGGCAAGCGCGATGTCGAGATTACCTGACAGGACACGCTCGGCAAGGTCGTGGCTGCGGCCGATCCGTGCTTCGATGCGGACCTTGGGATGGGCGCGGGCGAAGCGGCCGAGCACGTCGGGCAGCACGGCCTCGCCGAAATCCTCCTGCAGGCCGAGCCGTACCCAGCCTTCCAGCTCGACGTCGCGGATGGCGGAGGCCGCCTCGTCGTTGAGCTCGATCAGCCGCCGCGCATAGCCGAGCATCGTCTCGCCGGCTTCGGTGAGCGCCAGGCCGCGCCCTGCCTTGCGGAAGACCGGCGTGTCCGCCTGCTCCTCCAGCTTCTTCAGTTGCGCGCTGACCGCGGATGTCGAGCGGCCAAGCCGTTCGGCCGCCTTGGCGAAGCTGCCCAGCTCCATGCCGGTGACGAAGGTTCTGAGGACATCGAGGTCGAAAGTGACGCGGCGCATCGGGATAGTCCTGATTTTCAGGATTGTTGGTGAAAAACTTCCTGATTTTATGGATGAAGCTATGGCGCTACATCCGGTCCGTCAAGCCGTCAGCCGGCCATCACAGGAATGGAGCCATGTCCGCCATCGTCACACGAAATGTCTGCCAGCCGCCCGCGGGAGACATTGCCAGCGCCTCAGCCCGCCGCGCCTTCGGCCCCAACCATCGCTGGAAGGTGCTGGGCATCGGCGTCGCCGCCAATGCCGGCTTCTCCGCCACCTTCTCCGGCATTCCGGCAACCGCGGTGGTGATGCGCCAGGGCTACCACCTCGACAATGCCTCGCTGGGCTTGGCATTGGGTCTACTCGGTCTGGGCGTGGCGCTGAGCGAGCTGCCCTGGGGCGTGCTCACCGACCGCTGGGGCGACCGCCGCGTGCTCCTGACCGGGCTCGGGGCGACGGCCGCATGGCTTTTCATCATGGCGCTGCTTGTCGTGCCGACGAAAATGGCCGTTCCCGGCGTCGCGCTGCTGTCGGCAAGCCTGCTCGTCGTCGGCCTGCTCGGCGGCAGCGTCAACGGTTCCAGCGGCCGCGCCATCATGGGCTGGTTCGGCGAGGGCGAGCGCGGCTTCGCCATGAGCATCAGGCAGACGGCGGTGCCGCTTGGCGGCGGGCTGGGCGCGCTTGTCCTGCCGTCGCTTGCGTTGAGTTTGGGCTTCACGGCGGTCTTCGGCCTGCTTGCGGTCGTCTCCGCGCTCTCGGCCTGGTTTACCTGGCGCTGGCTGCACGAGCCGCCAGTGGAAAGCGGCCCTCACCCCGCCACGGCGACACTTGGACCGGCGCCGTTGCGCAACATCGAGGTATGGCGCATCTCGACCGCCATCGGCCTGCTCTGCTTCCCGCAGGTCGCGGTGCTGACCTTCGCCTCGGTCTTCCTGCATGACTTCGCCGGCATGGGCACCTTTGTGACCAGCGCCAGCCTCGCTGCGGTGCAGACCGGCGCAATGGCGATGCGTGTCTGGAGCGGGCGCTTCACCGACCGCCACCGCAACCGTCGCCCGTTCCTGAAACTCTGCAGCGCGCTGAGCGCATTTGCCTTCCTGGCGCTGTGGCTGCTGGTGATCGGCGCTGCCGACGCGCCGTCGTTGCTGCCGTTGCTTCCGCTGATGGTCGTCGTTGCCGGCATATCCGTTTCTGCCTGGCACGGCGTCGCCTATACCGAGCTTGCCACGCTTGCCGGCGCCGGCCATGTCGGCACGGCACTCAGCCTTGCCAACAGTTTTGTGTTCATCGGCTTCTGTCTGGTGCCCATCGCCATTCCATGGCTGCTGGTGGTCTTCGCATGGCCCGGCGTGTGGCTCGCGGCCGCGATCTGCGCGGCGCTCGCGTGGCCGATCTTCCTGCGCCAGGCCTGATTCAGCCGAAGCCGATGCACCCGCCCAGAGCCTGATTCTTCATCGGCCCCGCCGTGAAAATTGCACGCTGGCTTTCCTCAAACATGAAAAGAACATGATCGATGCCGTTAACCCCGCATCAAGGTTAATGCTTCATTTTGACTCTCCGGGGTCAGTAGCGTTCTGGAGAGTTCCGTGCATCGACGCGTTTCATTGCGGCTTGCCGCCGCCGCCGTTGCGAAAAAACGTTCCTTTCTTCCTCCTTTGGTGCTTGGGCTCGGTATTTGGATCGGCTTTCCGTCGGCCGTCGCCTACCAGGATATGGCAAGCCTGATCTCCGGCCTGGAATCGTCCGACACCCGCTGGAACGCCTATATCGAGAAATCCGCCGCCGGCTCGGTGCATGCCGCCGAAATGCCGTTTGTCGATTCCGTCACCACCGGCTCGCTGTCCGGTTCCGGCGTGAATTTGCCGGGGGTTGGTACCGTCGCCTTCCGCGGCAAGGGCAGCGCCGTGGGCGCGACGCCCGATGAGGATCGTGTCGTGCGCGCCGACAAGAAGGGCCGCATCGTCAAGGTGTCGCCAGTCGCGCCGCCCAAGAATTTCAGCGCCGGCTCGATTTTCGAGCGCACCTCCTCGCTGCTGCGTCCCGCGATGGACAGCGGCCTGAAGCTCACCTTCGCCAAGCCGGGCATCAAGGGCAAGGAAGTCCAGATCGCCCAGGCCTTCCATCTTCGCGAGGACAAGAGGCCTGATCCGGCGCTGCCGGCGGCACTTGTCGCTCTCGTCAACAACGACAAGCCGGACATCCTTGCCTCGGCCTATGCCCAGTCCGCGCCCGACTACGCCAAGGCTTCGCCCTTCGAGGCGCTGCTGCAGGACGATCCCAACGATGGCCGCTTCATTCCGCCGATGGGCAAGGGCGACCATGCCTGGCTGCAGACCCCCCTGCCGGCAAGTGTCTTTTCCAAGCCCGAGCAGGCCTGCCTTGCCAAGGGCATCTATTTCGAGGCGCGCAGCGAGCCGGTCCGCGGCCAGGCGGCGGTGGCGCAGGTGATCCTCAACCGCGTCCGCAATCCGACCTATCCGAAGACGATCTGCGGCGTCGTCTACCAGAACGACAACTGGTTCAACCGCTGCCAGTTCTCCTTTGCCTGCGACGGCAGGAAGAAGACAATCACCGACCTGGCCTCCTACAAGACCGCCCAGGAGGTTGCCATGGCGGTGACCGCCGGCAAGATATTCATTCCCGAGGTCGGTTCTTCGACGCATTACTACGCCAATTACGTCCATCCGGGCTGGGCGCGGGCCATGCACAAGATGACCAGGATCGGCCTGCATATCTTCTACCGCACCTATGGCGGCGGCTGGAGCTGAGCCGCTAAAGCATGTCTCCCGAAAGTGGTAAGCGGTTTCGGGAAGACACGCGCGAAATCAAAAACTGAAGCGCGTGGAGCGAATCTGAAGCATCGCGACGCGCTTAGGCGGCTCAAGCTGAGCCGCCCAAACACCGCCCCGGCTATCCCTTCCTCCGACGCCCGGCAATGCCTCGGCGGACGCGCCTTGTCGCGCGGATTCGCGCCGTTACCTCACGCAGGCGTGAAGGGCACGATGTCGCACCTCGATAAACCATTGATTTAACTGCTAAAAATACATCGCTCGGAAGTTTGGCCCGTGGCTTGACGGGGGCGGACCCTCTAACTATGTTGCCGGCGACTTTAGAAGCGGACGGACGGCAATCGTCTGCCCGGGCAGGGGGGTTGCGATGGCCGACAAAACCGGGCCAGACGGAACCGGAGAAACCGGCCGCGGCAGGCAGCCAGAAGCCACCATCCGCGACGACGAACTTGAGCGCCGCCGGCGCGACCTCGAAGCATCGCTTGCGACGAGACGCACGGACCGGTCCGAGGGGAAAGACGAAGCGAAAGCTGCGACCGGTTACGGTCAGGCGCTGAAGCTGTCCAGCGAGTTCATCGCCGGAGTGGTGGTTGGTGTCGGCTTGGGCTGGATCATCGACCGTCTGGCGGGAATAGCGCCCTGGGGTCTGATCGTCGGCCTGTTGCTGGGCTTTGGCGCAGGCATACTCAATGTCCTGCGCTCGGCGGGACTGGCATCGGAATTCGGCCAGGGCGGCAAGCCGCGCGAGCCGAGAGAATGAAGTGAGGCGCCGCAGGGCGCTAAAGTGAATTAAAAAGCCGTTTGTGGCTTTGACGGGGATTTAAAGTGGCTGCTGACAAGGTCGATCCGATCCACCAGTTCCAGATCCATCCGATCATCCCGCTGCATATCGGCGGCTACGACGTATCTTTCACCAACTCCTCTTTGTTCATGGTCGTGACGATCGTCCTGGCGTCCGCCTTCCTCTATATGAGCACCTCCAGCCGCGCCTTGATTCCGGGTCGCCTGCAGTCGGTGTCCGAAATGGCCTACGAATTCGTCGGCAACATGCTGCGCGATGCCGCTGGCAAGCAGGGCATGCAGTTCTTCCCGCTGGTGTTCTCGCTGTTCATGTTCGTGCTGGTCGCCAACCTGATCGGCCTGTTCCCTTATTTCTTCACCGTCACCAGCCACATCATCGTCACCTTCACGCTGGCGATCCTGGTCATCGGCACGGTCCTCGTCTACGGCTTCGCCAAGCACGGCTTCGGCTTCCTCAAGCTGTTCGTGCCGCATGGCGTGCCGGGCTACCTTCTGCCGCTGGTGGTGGCGATCGAAATCATCTCCTTCGTCTCGCGGCCCGTCAGCCTCTCGGTTCGTCTTTTCGCCAACATGCTGGCCGGCCACATCACGCTGAAAGTGTTCTCGGGCTTCGTCGTCAGCCTGAGCGCGTTTGGCGCCGTCGGTATCGCCGGCTCGGTGCTGCCGCTTGCCATGGCGGTCGCGCTCTCCGCGCTCGAGCTGTTGGTCGCCTTCCTGCAGGCCTATGTGTTCGCGGTGCTGACCTGCATGTATCTGAACGACGCCCTGCACCCGAGCCACTGATTTTCACCGGCGCCCCGGCGCCAGCTTACCCAACGTACCAACTTCAACGAACAGAGAAACCACAGGAGTTTTGAAATGGACGCAACTGCAGCAGCTGCTATCGGCGCTGGTATCGCCTGCATCGGCATGGGCGGCGCGGGCATCGGCCTCGGCAACATCTTCGGCAGCTACCTCTCGGGTGCGCTCCGCAACCCGTCGGCTGCCGACGGCCAGTTCGGCCGCCTGATCTTCGGCTTCGCCGTGACCGAAGCTCTGGGCATCTTCTCGCTCCTGATCGCTCTGCTCCTGGTCTTCAAGTAAGAGCCGGCGCTGACGAAAGGGGCCGCATGGTGCGGCCCGTTCTAGGGACAGGGGAATGAGATGTTCGTGACATCTGCCTATGCGCAAGAAGCAGCGCCGGCCGCGGCCGAGGGCGATACGCATGCCGGCACTGCCGTGCCTGCCGCGGAGCATGAAGCGTTCCCGCCGTTCGACGCCAAGACCTTCCCGTCGCAGATCCTGTGGCTGGTCATCACCTTCGGGCTCTTTTACCTGTTCCTGAAGCGGGTTGTGATGCCGCGTCTTGGCGGCATCATCGATGTCCGCAACGACCGCATCACCCAGGACCTCGACCATGCCGCAAGGCTGAAGGGCGAGGCGGACGCCGCGGTTGCTGCCTATGAGCAGGAATTGGCGGAAGCCAAGGTCAACGCCAACAAGATCGGCCAGCAGGCGAACGACGCCGCCAAGGCGCAAGCCGAGGGCACGCGCAAGAAGCTCGAGGCCGAGCTTGAGAAGAAACTTGGCGAGGCCGAGGCGAGCATCGCCTCGATCAAGGCCAAGGCGATGAAGGAAGTCGGCACTATCGCCGAGGACACAACCTCGGCCATCGTCGAGGCGCTTGTCGGCGGCAAGGCCGACAAGGCCGAAATCGCGGCCGCGGTCAAATCCGCGAGCCGGTGAGGAGCGGGATCATGGACGCCACATCACTCGCCACGCTCTGGGCCACCATCGCCCTGATCATCTTCCTCGGCGCCGTCGTCTATCTGAGGGTGCCGGGCATGCTTGCCAAGTCGCTCGACGCCCGCGCGGCCAAGATCAGCAGCGAGCTCGAAGAGGCACGGCGCCTGCGCGAGGAGGCCCAGCAGCTGCTGCGCCAGTATCAGCAGAAGCGCAAGGAAGCCGAGAAGGAGGCCGCCGACATCGTCGCTGCCGCCAAACGCGAGGCTGACTTGCTTGCCTCCGAGGCGGCCAAGAAGACCGAGGACTATGTCGCCCGGCGCACCGCGCTTGCCGAGCAGAAGATCAGCCAGGCCGAGCGCGAGGCGGTCAGCGAAGTGCGCGCCACCGCCGTCGACATCGCCGTCGAAGCCGCCCGCACGCTGCTCGCCACCAAGGTCGACGTCAAGACCGGCGCGGATCTGTTCAAGTCGGCGCTCAATGATGTGAAGGCCAAGCTGAACTGAGCTGACTTCGAAACTTCGAAATCAAAAGCCGCCTGGGCAACCCGGCGGCTTTTTTGTTTGGAAGGAGCGCGGCGCCTGAACTGCTGATCTCCCCCCTTGTGGGGGAGATGCCCGGCAGGGCAGAGGGGGGGCGCGAAGGATCGCGGCGTCTCATTCTGTGCGCTGGGTCGAGTGCAAACTGTGCGAGAAGTTCGTGCGACTGGCTGACAGGCTGGCGGGACAGCGCCCCCCTCTGTCCTGCCGGACATCTCCCTCACATTGGGGGGATCAGCTAACTACTCCAGCCCGGCGAGGCTCTCTTCCTCTTCCGCCATCTCAACCCCACCCAACCGGAACGGCGCGAACGAGGCTCGGTGAAGCCGTGCCACCGGCCCATGCGCCTCGATCGCGGTGCGGTGCCGGACCGTCGCGTAGCCCATATGCACTTCGAAGCCGTAACGCTCGTGATGTCCGCCGCAGCCGCACATTATGCGGTCGCGCATCACCTTGGCGATGATCGAGGCGGCGGCGATCGACTGCGAGCGCTGGTCGCCCTTGATGAGCGCGCGGCCTTCACAGGCGAGACCTGGCGGTATGTCGCGGCCGTCGGCCAGGGCGAGCTTCGGCCGCAAGGACAAGCCGGCGGCGGCGCGGCGCATCGCTTCGAGGCTGGCTTTCAAAATGTTGCTGTTGTCGATGCCTTCGGCGCTGATCGAAGCCATCGAGATGCTGAGCGCCGAGCCGAGAATCTTGAGGAACAGCGCCTCGCGCTGCAAATGGGTGAGGCGCTTGGAATCGTCGAGCCCTTCGGGAATATTGGCGGGGTTGAGCACCACCGCGGCGGCCACCACCGGACCTGCGAGCGGACCGCGGCCGGCCTCGTCCATGCCGGCGACCGGCCACAGCCCGTCTGCTATTGCTTTCGTCTCGATCGAGAAGTCGGGCTTCTCGACCATTTCAAAGAGAAGCGGAGAATCGGAACGCGCGCGAGCCATGGTGCGGCCAGGTTCGCATCGGCTCCGATTCTCCGCAAGTCCTTCCGGGTCGGATGGGGCGTCGGACCGGGAAGGCACCGTCTCACAGCCGGGGGACAGGGGCCGGACGGGATTCTTGAGGACGACAATTCCAGACCGAAAATCGCTTTGCCTGGAAGTGCTTAGCGCCGGCCGTCATGGCCGGTGCTGGCGTCAAAGCAGCATCAGCTGCTCGCCGGCACTGGCGCCTGCGACGAATTGGTCGGTGCGAAGCTGCCGCCGCTCGACATTGAGGCCGAGCCGCTTGGCGGCAATCTCGAAGCGCCGACCGATCTGCCAGGCATAGGGACCGGCGCCCTTCATGCGCTTGCCCCATTCGGAATCGTAATCCTTGCCGTCGCGCATCGAGCGGATAAGCGACATCACATGCCGGTAGCGGTCGGGATAATGACGCAACAGCCAGTCCTTGAAGATCGGCGCCACTTCGAGCGGCAGGCGCAGGATGACGTAGCCGGCCTCCCGCGCGCCGGCGGCTCTAGCCGAATCGAGGATGCGCTCCATCTCCGGATCGGTAAGCCCCGGAATAATCGGTGCCACCATGACCGATGCCGGGATGCCGGCGTCCGAAAGCTGCCTGATCGCCTCCAGCCGCTTCGTCGGCGTCGAGGCGCGTGGCTCCATCGTTCTCGCCAGCATGCGGTCGAGCGTCGTCACCGACAGCGCCACCTTGGCAAGGCCGCGCTCGGCCATGCGCGACAGGATGTCGATGTCGCGTGTCACCAGCGCCGACTTGGTGACGATGCCGACCGGATGGCCGCGCGCTTCCAGCACTTCCAGGATCTCGCGCATGATGCGGTATTGCTTCTCGATCGGCTGGTAGGGATCGGTGTTGGTGCCGATAGCGATCGTGCGCGGCTGGTAGCCCGATTTTGACAATTCCCTGTCCAGCATGCGTGCGGCATCCGGCTTGGCGAACAGCTTCGATTCGAAATCGAGCCCCGGCGACAGGCCCATGAAGGCATGCGTCGGCCTGGCGAAGCAGTAGACGCAGCCATGCTCGCAGCCGCGATAGGGGTTGATCGAACGGTCGAAGGAGATGTCAGGCGACTCGTTGCGCGTGATGATGGTGCGCGGCTTTTCGACCTGCACTTCCGTCTTGAACGGCGGCAGTTCCTCCAGCGAGTTCCAGCCGTCGTCGAACACATGCCGGCTGACCGGCTCGAACCGGCCGGACGGATTGATCCCGGCCGAGCGGCCGCGATTGCGATCGGGCCGCACGCGCAAGCCGCTCTGCTCGATCATCGCATTTGCCATTTCGGCTCTTCCTGCTCCGAAGGCGGCAATGTCGGCTCGCACGATCTGTTCCATTTTCGCCCTCTCCCAGGGACTGTCGGCAGGCTGTCGAATCGCTCTGTTCATGAAACTATTCCTATTTTGCCGAAGAGAACAAAGCAAGAACTTTTTCGCTTGAAGCGCGCAACTGGCGCATCGCCGCACTTTCCGCTATTCGGCTAAAATGCTCAGCGTCCTTATCGAAACCCGCAACGACGAAGAGGGGCTTGCCCGTACGCTCGCCTCGCTGGTCGGCGGCGCGGTCGAAGGCGTCGTGCGCGACGTGATCGTCTGCGATCAAGGCTCGACCGATCAGACGCACCGGGTGGCCGAGCATGCCGGCTGCCACTATGCGACCGGCGGGATCGGCGTCGGTATCGGCCAAGCCAAGGGCGACTGGCTGCTCCTGCTCGAGCCAGGGGCGCGGCTCGCCGAGGGCTGGATCGACGAAGTCGTGGCGCACACGGCGAAACAGACCATGCCGGCGCGCTTTTCACGCGCCCGCGCCAACCGTGCGCCTTTCCTGGCCAGGGTGTTCTCGAGCAATCGTGCGCTGGCCGAGGGGCTTGTCATCAGCAAGCGTCAGGCCTCGGCTCTGGCAAAGAGCGCGCGCAACGCCGAAGCCCTGGCGCGCGGTCTGGCGACCAGAAGGCTGAACGCCGAAATCTGGATCGCGCCGCCGAAATGATGCCCCGCCGTGCCGGCCGGGCGCTTTAACTGAGCTTTACGAGGTTGGCTTGCCGCCGCGCCTGAGATGCTCGTCCAGCCGCGGCATGATCTCGACGAAGTTGCAGGGCATGTGCCGATAGTCGAGCTGCGCCTTGATGATGCCATCCCAGGCGTCCTTGCAGGCGCCGGGCGAGCCCGGCAGCACGAAGACGAAGGTGGCGTTGACGACGCCCCCGGTCGCCCGGCTCTGGATCGTTGAAGTGCCGATCTTGTCGTAGGAGATGCGGTGAAAGACTTCCGAAAAGCCGTCCATGCGCTTTTCGAAGATCGGCTCCAGCGCCTCCGGCGTCACGTCGCGGCCGGTGAAGCCGGTGCCGCCGGTGGTGATGACGACATCGATGTTTTCGTCCTTCGACCAGCCGAGCACCTTGTCGCGGATCTTTTCGCGGTCGTCGGTGACAATATCGCGCGCGGCAAGGCTGTGGCCGGCTTCCGCGATGCGGTCGGCCAGCGTCTGTCCGGATTTGTCGTCGGCGAGGCCGCGCGTGTCGGAGACGGTAAGCACGGCGATGCGCACCGGAATGAAGGGCCGGCTTTCGTCAAGCTTCGCCATCGCTCACCTCCATACTGCGCGTCGCGGCAACGAACCAGTCGGGGTGGCGGGCGCGGATCTCGATCGCCGCGCGCTTTGCGACATTGCCGGTCTCGAACAGGCCGAAACATGTGGCGCCCGAGCCGGACATGCGCGCGAACGCGGCGTCGGCACGCTTGAGCGCCTTGAGCGCCTCGCCGATCGCCGGCTGGACCGAACGGGCGGCAGGCTCGAGATCGTTGCGCGTCGTCTCCAGCCAGTTGCGGATCGTGTGGAAATCGAGGCGCTTAGGCAGTGGCGGCAGCGCCTCGTTATCGCGGCTGGAGAGCGCCTTGAACACGTCCGGCGTCGAGACCGCGATGCCCGGATTGACCAGCACCAGCCCAAGCGCAGGAAAGGCGGATAGCGGCGAGACTTCATCGCCGATACCGCGTGCGATCAGCGGCTTTGATTCGAGGCACATCGGCAGGTCGGCACCGAGCGAAAGCCCGATCCGGGCTAGCGAATTGTCGTCGATATCGAGCTTCCAGAGCCGCGCCAGGCCATTAAGCGCGGCCGCCGCGTCGCTCGAGCCGCCGCCGACTCCGGAGGCGATGGGCAGGTTCTTCTCCAGCCGGATGGCGACCGGCGATCCCTGTTGCATGCCGGCTTCCCGGCGCAAGGCATCGCGCGCCTTCACCACCAGATTGTCGCCGTCGAGCGGCAGCCCGGCGGCATAACGGCCGGATACCGAGAATTCATCCTGCTCGGCCCGCTCGATCTCGAGCCGGTCGCCGAAGCGGGTGAAGACGGCAAGGCTGTCGATGAGATGGTAGCCGTCGGCGCGCTGTCCGATGACATGCAGCGCCAGGTTGATCTTGGCAGGCGCAAGCCACGTCCGGACCTCTGTGCCGGGCTCCAGGATGTCGGCTGCTGGCGAGATGGGATCAGTCCTTGGCGAGACGATATTCGCCGGTCTTGGGGTCCTTGACCAGCGTGCCCGTCGTGCCGTTCGCCGCCTGTCTTTCGGTACGCCGGATCTTGGCCGTCACGCGTTCGGCCTCGCGCACGAAAGCGCGGTAGCCAAAGTAAGCGGCGGCGCCGACAACGGCGAAGAAAATGATCTGCGGCATCTCTAAAACTCCTCCCGCGTCCTCGCGGCAAGGCCGGCCGAATGGGTCGGTCAAGCGGCCATGCTAGCCGCATTCATGGCTTTTTCAAAGCCCGAAGCGCGCCCACAGCGCGCGCTCTTCCGCCGCATCGAGGACGCCGCTGGCGGCGGCCGCCGCGATATCCGGCGCCGAAACGCGCGAGCCGAACAGGCCGAAACGGCCGAACAGACCGCGCGGCGCGGTGATCAGCTTGAGCTGCGTCTTTTCGCCGAAACGGGTCTTGAGCACGCTGCGCATATCGCCCAGCGCATCGACAAGGCCGAGCTCGAGGCCGCGCTTGGCGGTCCAGAACAGGCCGGTGAACAGGTCCGGGTCATCCTTGAGCTTGCTGCCGCGCCGTTCCTTGACGAGGTCGATGAATGTCTCGTGCACTTCGAGCTGCAGCGCCTTCAGCCGTTCGACGTCCTCCTCCTTCTCGGGCTTGAACGGATCGAGCACGGCCTTGTTCTGGCCGGCGGTGTGGACGCGCCGCTCGACGCCGATCTTCTTCATCAGTTCCGGGAAGCCGAACGAGGCCGAGACCACGCCGATCGAGCCGACGATCGAGGACGGGTCGGCGAAGATCTCGTCGCCGGCAACCGCGATCATGTAGCCGCCCGAGGCCGCCACGTCCTCGACGAAGACCAGCACCTTCTTGTTCTTTTCCGCCGCCAGGTCGCGGATGCGCTTGAAGATCAGACGCGACTGCACCGCTGAGCCGCCCGGCGAATTGATCGAGATGGCGACCGCCGGCGCGTCGAAGCCGAACGCCTTTTCGATCAGGCCGGCCGTCGAGGCGAGCGACAGGCTCGGCCGGAACTGGCCTCCGCCGGCCATGATGGGGCCTTGCAGCCGGATGACCGGAATGGTGACGACTGTCGAGCGCCAGGATTTCGGCAGCAGGCGGTTGAAAAGGCGTTTCACGAACGATTGTCTCCGGACAAAAGGCAAAAGAGCAAGATGAGATCAGGTCGGTTGGTCTGTTTCACGGGCGCAGCGTCATCCTGCTTGGGCATGTAAGGAACTCGCCGGCCAACGGCAATGCCGCATCGCCGGCCAGTGCATGTCGCGCAAAAGTGTGCAGCGGTTTTGCGAAAAAGACATGCATAAAACAAAAACTTGAAGCGCGTCGCTAGAATCCATTTCAACGCGACGCGCTTCAAGGATCAATCGCCGAACAGCGATGCCAGGCCGTTATTGATCATTTCCGTCCGCTCCGCCGGCCCGTTGCCGGACGGCCCGTGCAAGATGAGCGGCGGGCGGATCGACAGTTTTCCGCGCGCGCCGAGCACCGCCCTGACGACGATGCGGATCGCCGCCGCATCCGGCCGCGGATGCACGCACAGCAACTCGGCATCGCCGAAGCGTCCTTCGATCGCGTTCAGGATGGCAACCAACTGCTCGGGCCGCGCGATGACGGCCAGCCCGCCGCGCGGCCTGGCGACGGCGGCGGCGCTCCTGATCCAGCGCTCGAACAGGCCGTCCTCCGCCACATGCGCCTCTCTGCGCAACGCGTCGGGCGTCGAGCGATCCTCGGCCGCGTTGAACGGCGGGTTCATGATGACGAAGTCGAAGGAGTTGTCGGCAAGCCCGGCCTCGGTCCGCGCTCGACCGGTCAGCGTCACGTCGGCGGTCAGCACCGAGGCGCGGTCGCCGAGATGGCCATTCCCGGGATGCGAAAGCGTGGCAGTGGCGAACCCGGCCATTTCGGCGGAGCGCTCGACGAGCACGGCCTGTGCCGCTGGGCAGCGCGACAGCACGGCAAGGGCGGCGGCGCCGGCGCCCGCGCCGAAGTCGGCGAGCCGGCCGGAAAAGCCGGACGGCACGGCGGCCGCCAGCATCATGGCGTCCATGCCGGCGCGATGACCGCCGCGGCTCGGCTGCACCAGCCAGAAGCGCCCGCGATGGAAGGCATCGATCGTGTGAGCCGGCGTATCCGGGACGGGGGCGGTGCTGGCTCCCATTATTTTTTGCGGATCTCGTTCTCGATGCCGGCATCCTTGAGGATGCGCCGTGCGGCATCGACCTTTTCGGCATCGACCATCACGCGCCGCGGCAGGATGCCGAGCGAACCGTCGAGCACGCTCATATTCTGGTCGGCGACGAAACAGGCGATGCCGGCATCGCGCATCAGCGATTCGACAAAGGAGATGACGACGGCGTCGTTGGTGCGGACAAGCTCGATCATGAAACGAAAATCGCAGGTTGTGGCGTTCGTGTAAACGTGCGCGTGGACACTCCGTCGGCGGAGCCGCGCTAATTCGCCTCTTGCCGTGCCCGGTTGCGCCGCCCTAGAGTCGGCGAGGGACCAAGGGTGCGTCAGATTGACGGGAGTTGTCGTGGTGGGTGTCGTTCTCAACATCGAAGGCAAGCGGGAACCCGCTTCCATCAAGGATTTGATCGATCTGACAGCCGCCGATATGGGGCGGGTCAACGAGCTGATCCTGTCCAAGGCCGGCTCCGACGTCGAGATGATCCCGGAGATCGCCAATCATCTGATCTCCTCCGGCGGCAAGCGGCTCAGGCCCATGCTCACGCTCGCCGCCGCGCAGATGTTCGGCTATTCCGGCGAAGGCCATGTCAAGCTCGCGACCGCCGTCGAATTCATGCACACGGCGACGCTTCTGCATGACGACGTGGTCGACGAGAGCGCGCTGCGCCGCGGCAAGAAGACGGCGCGCATGATCTGGGGCAACCAGGCGAGCGTGCTCGTCGGCGATTTCCTGCTCGGCCAGGCCTTCCGCATGATGGTCGAGGTCGGTTCGCTGGAAGCCTTGGACATTCTGTCGGCCGCGGCCTCGATCATCGCTGAGGGCGAGGTGATGCAGCTTGCCGCCGCCAAGAACCTCGAGACCACCGAGGACGAGCATTTCGCCGTCATCAAGGCCAAGACGGCGGCGCTGTTCTCGGCCGCCGCCGAAGTCGGGCCGGTCATCGCCCAGGCCTCGCGCACCGATCGCGCGGCGCTTCGCTCCTACGGCATGAATCTCGGCCTTGCCTTCCAGCTCATTGACGACGCGCTGGACTATGGCGGCTCGAGCAAGGATCTCGGCAAGAATGTCGGCGACGATTTCCGCGAGGGCAAGGTGACGCTGCCGGTGATCCTCGCCTACCGGCGCGGCACCAAGGCCGAGCGCACCTTCTGGAAGCGCGCCATCGAGGACAACGTCGCCGACGATGCCGGGCTTGAAAAGGCCATCGGCCTGATGGCCCGCCACGGCGCCATCGCCGATACGATCGGCCGCGCCCGCCATTTCGGTGAGATCGCCCGCGACGCGCTAGCCCCGCTGGAGGCGACGCCGCAGAAGTCGGCTTTGATCGACGTCATCGATTTCTGCATCAGCCGCGTCAACTGAGCCCGCGGATCCGGCTCATTTGCGTCCGCCGGGCAGGGCGCCTGTGAATCCCGCGCCGGCCGTCTCGACAAGGAGCGGTCCGGCAAATTATCTATAAAATATGGCCAGCAAAGAAGACACGATCGCCGTCCGCATCAGCAAGGAACTGGCGGACCGCATCATTTCGGGCGCCATTGAACCGGGATCGCGGCTGCGCCAGGACCATGTCGCCGAGGAATTCAACACCAGTCATGTCCCGGTGCGCGAGGCTTTCCGGCGCCTGGAGGCGCAAGGGCTGGCGATTAGCGAGCCGCGCCGCGGCGTGCGCGTCGCCTCTTTCGATCTCGGCGAGGTGAGGGAGGTGGCCGAGATGCGGGCGGCGCTCGAAGTGCTGGCGCTGCGCCATGCCGTGCCGCATCTGACGGCGTCGATCCTCGACCAGGCCGAGGAGGCGACCAAGGCCGGCGACAAATCCCGCGACGTGCGCTCCTGGGAAGAGGCCAATCGCACCTTCCATCGGCTGATCCTGGCGCCCTGCAACATGCCGCGCCTGCTCTCCACCATCGACGACCTGCATGCCGCGAGCGCGCGCTTCCTTTTCGCGGCCTGGCGCTCGGAATGGGAAACCCGCACCGACCAGGATCACCGCGCGATTCTGAGCGCCCTGAGACAAGGCAACACCGAATCGGCCGCCGCGACACTCGGGCGGCACGTGCAATGGATCGGCCAGAAGCCGGTCAAGACCGCTTCCGGCAAGACCCGCGACGCCTTCGCCATCGTGGGGTAGGTTTGGCGATTGGCGATTGGCCGAGGCTTCTCAGCCTCGTCATTCTGGGGCGGAGCAAGGAGCGAAGCGACGCGCGCAGACCCGAGGATCCATTCCGTGACCTATGAGCTTCGAGGCAATCCAGACAATGGCACCGGTGCGCCGGCGTAGCCAGTCGCCTTCTTCGCCGCTGCATTCTCCGGCCCGCGTAACGGCATGGCAACTGTGTTCACGCGAATGCGGTTTTGTCGCGAATGATAGCGTTGAGGACGACCAGGAGCTTCCTTG
>NZ_JAIUHI010000028.1:0-47869 GCF_020165035.1 Mesorhizobium sp. CA6
AACCGGAGCGGAGCGTACTTAAAGTACGTGAGCACCGGAAGCGCAGGAAGCCGCCATTTGCAGGCCGGCCTCACCTGGCCCTAGGCGGCCCCACTCCCCCATGGGCCATGAAACGCCCCCTCTTCCCCGATGCGCTCGAAGCCGTGCGCGCCGAAGAAGTCACGCTGCGCCTGGATCAGGTTCGAGGTGCCGCGTCCTTGGCGGTAGCTGTCGAAATAGGCGAGCGCCGACGACAGCGCCGGCACCGGCGAGCCGGCTTCGGAGGCGCGCGCCACGATGCGCCTCAGCGACGGATGCGCCTCCTTCATCATGGCGATGAAGGCCGGCGCCATCAGCAGATTGGTGGAAGCGCCGCCTGAACCGAAGGCCTCGGCCATCGTGTCCAGCATCTGCGAGCGGATGATGCAGCCGGCGCGCCAGATCTTGGCGATGGTCGGCATGGGCAGGTTCCAGTTGAATTCCTTGGAGGCGCCGCTCATGACCGCGAAGCCTTGGGCGTAAGCCGCGATCTTGCCGGCGAACAAGGCCAGCTCCAGATCCTTGAGCAGCGCAGCCTTGTCGCCGGAAATCTTTTCGACGCCGATATTGCCGTAGGCCTTTTCCGCCGCCTGCCGCTCATCCTTGATCGAGGACAGCACGCGCGCCGCGACCGCCGCCTCGATCGCCGTCGCCGGAATGCCGAGCTGCTGCGCTTCGATGACCGACCATTTGCCGGTGCCCTTCTGCCCGGCACGGTCGAGGATGATGTCGGCAACCGGCTTGCCGGTCTTGGGATCGTCGGCGGCGAGAACTTTTGCGGTGATCTCGATCAGGTAGGAGTTGAGCCGGCCCTTATTCCATTCTTCGAAGACCTTGCCGATCTCCTTCGGCGCCATGCCGAGGCCGTCGCGCAAGATGCCGTAGATCTCGGCGATCATCTGCATGTCGGCATATTCGATGCCGTTGTGGATGGTCTTGACGAAATGGCCGGCGCCGTCGGTGCCGAGCCAGGCGGCGCAGGGCTCGTCCTTGAACTTGGCCGAGATCGCCGTCAGCACTTTCTCGACGCGCTTCCAGGACTCCTCGGTGCCGCCGACCATGATCGAGGGGCCGTGCCGCGCGCCCTCCTCGCCGCCCGACACGCCCATGCCGATGAAGGTCAGGCCCGAGCCGGACAGCTCCGAGAAGCGGCGCATCGTGTCGCGGAAATTGGCGTTGCCGGCATCGATGACGATGTCGTTGTGAGAGAGCACACCGCGCAGCGCCGCGATCTGCTCGTCGACCGGCTTGCCGGCCAGCACCATGATGATGATCGGCCGCGGGGGCCGGATCGCGGCGGCGAGCTCCTCCAGGCTGTAGCAGGGAACGACCATGCCCTTCAGCGAACCGGCACTCTCGACAAAGGCGTCGGTGCGCGATGCCGTGCGGTTGAAGACGGCGATGCGGTGCCCGTGCTCGGCGATGTTGAGCGCCAGGTTGGAACCCATCGTGCCAAGGCCGATCAGGCCGATTTCGGCTTTTTCCATCGTTTCTTCCCTGCGTTCGGATGCTTGTTGTGGGTTGCGTCCTGGAGAACGCCTTTCCCAGATGAATGACGGGCCTTGGCGGCTGCGTCAACCGTCTCGCCGAATTGTGTCGAGATCGGTGAGACCGAGGGTGAAGACTGAGGGCGAATGGTGAATGGTGAATAGTGAAATGGACAGGCGAACGCCGTCGCGACGCGGAAACGAAAATCGCCTGCTATTCACCATTCACCATTCACTATTCACCATTCACTCTCAATTTCACTCTGCGCGAATATTAATTGGTGCCTCGATCTTCACCACCTCGAAGTCCGAAACGAGGATATCGAGCCGGGCGTCCCAGCGGCCCGGCAGCGGGATGACGAGATTGTCGATACGCCAGGTGCCGTCGCCGGATTTTCTCGCCGGCCGCTTGATCGGCTCGATGCCGGAATCCGGCTTCGACAGCACCAGCGTCACCTCCTTGGCGTCGAGCGGCCCGAATTCGCCGGTCATGATCATCATCGAAGCGGCAACCTCGCCGGCATGGCCCGGCGTGATGCCGAGATCGGCCATCGCCTTCAGCGTGTGGATGTGGATCGAAACCGGTTGCGCGGCGGCGATCGCCAACGCGCGTGGCGGCGGGGTGAAGCGCCAGCCGGCGGCGACGCCGAAAATGGCGAGCGCGATCAGCATCTCGATGCCGATCGAGCGCACCATCCGCCGCTGCACCTCGGTGTCGCCGGCCACGGCGGGCGCTGTCAACGTCCAGCGATTGATGGAGGCCAACGTGAACAGGAAGAGCAGCAGGGTGAGCTTTAGCAGCAGCAGCCGGCCATAGGCGGTATGGATCAACGCTGCCGGCTGCTGCACCTGGATGATCGCCAGCATGATGCCGCTGGCGGCAAGGACAGCCACGACCGGCAGGATCGCGCGCGAGAAGCGCCGCAGAAAGACTTTCGCTTCCGCCGGCTGCTGCCGCAGCGCGAGGCCGAGCGGCGCCAGCGCACCCGCCCAGAAGGCGATCGCGGTGCCGTGCAGGAATACCAGCGGCCGCGTCAGCCATTGCGGTTCGGCGGCGCTGGCGTGACCGCTCGCGGCAAGGGCCGCGCCAACACCGAGCAGTGCTACGGACGCCGCCAGCTTGCGCAAGCCCGACGGTCCGGCAAGAGAAAGCAAAGCCAAGCCGAGCGCGATCAGGCCGAGCAGCACCGTCCAGACGAAGCTCGTCTCGAGCGCGGTCTTCCAGACAGCCGGTGTCGCAAACCGGGCGAGCGGCGCGCCGAGCGCATCCAGCCCCTGCAGGCCGAGCGAAAGCGGCGCTCCGACGAGACCGATAAGAAGCGCCGCGATGACGAAGCGTCGGCCGCGGCGCCGGTCCTCGGCGAGCCAGGCAAGTGCGAACGCGCCGCCGATGCCGAGAAAAAGTCCGGCATAGAGAAACAGCTTGCCGAGCCAGATCGCTACCCGCAGCGTCCAGTCGACGGCCTCACCCGCCACTGGTGCCGCGCTTGGCGCGCCCATGGAAAACAGCGCCGAGCCGCCGACCGGATGACCATCGACCGAAACGACTCGCCAACTCAGCACATGCGTGCCGAATTTGAGCGCTTCGGGATTGTCGATCTCGACGGTCTGGTCCTTGAGGCGGAAGGATGTCAGCGCAAGCTGTGAGCCGTCCGGCCGCACAAGCGTCAGCACCAGCGGCGAGACGGGCTCGCTGAAGGTCAGCGAGAATTTGCCGGGACTTTGCGTCAGCACGGCGCCGTCAGGCGGGTCGGTCGCGACCAGCGCGGCATGCGCCAAAGCGCGGCCGGGCACGACGAGCAGCGCCATCGCCACGAGCATTGCCGCCAGCCAGACAAGCGAGCCGGCAAGCATGCGGTTCATCGAGGAAGGCAGTGCTGCGTTCATGCCGTCATAACTGGAAATGTTGGCGCATCCCGAGGGAGCGCGCCAACAGAGATCATTTCTTCGGCAGCAATTTGATGCCGGGCGCAGGCGTTTCCAAGGCGTCCTCGTCCTGGCCGGCCGCCGGGATCTCGATCCAGCGCTCGGCCGCGTCGCCGCATTCCTGCACCACCGGGAAATAGAGCATCTGGCCGGCCGGCAGATCGGCCGCCAGCGAGGCGCGGAAGACGAATTCGTCATAGAATTCGTCCGGCAGATTGCCGCCGCTCCAGTCGATTTCCTTCACGCCGGTGGTCAAGGCCTCGCCATAGAGCTGGTAGGATTTCTCGTATTTGCCCTTCTTGACCTGCAGCGTCCAGCCGGGCTTGGGCATCGGCTTCACCGCGATGACGCCTTCGGGGATCTGCACACGCACCGCGGTCGTTGCCTTGCCCTCGCAGCCATGCGGCACGCGCAAGACGGCCTTGTAGGTCGAGCCGACGGCCGCTTCCTGCGTTTCGAGCGTGATGTGGGCGAGCGCGGCGTTGGTCCCGAGCGCGCAAAGCGCGCCCGCCGCCAAAACATACTTCTTCATGAATTGTGCCTCTGATTTCGAATTGGCGGATTATTCGGCGTGATCCATGTCCCCCATATCGCCACTGCCCGTCTCGCCCATGCCTTCGACGGCGAACTCGACGGTGACGCTGCCGGCCTTCTCGAAGGTCAGCGTCGCGGGAAATTTCTCGCCCTGCTTCGGCTGCCGCTTCAGGCCGGTGAACATCAGGTGATAAGCGCCCGGCTTCAGCGCGACCTTGCCGCCGGCCGGGATCTCCAGCCCGCCCTCGACCGGCCGCATAGTCATGACGCCGTCCTTGACGCCCATCTCATGCAGTTCGGCCTTTTCGGAGATGTCGGAGGAGATCGACAGCAGCCGGTCCGGCGCGCTGCCGTTGTTGATCACGGTGAAATAGCCGCCGGCCACCTTGGCACCCGGCGGCGTCGCCCGCGACCAGGGATGCTCGATCTCGAGATCGCCGACCTTGAAATCATGCGCCAAGGCGGCGGGAATGCAGGCCAAGAGAAGAAAAAGGCTGAGCACGGCAAGGCCAACGCGCAGTTGGAGGTGAAACGGCGGCGCGCCGCGAAGGGCGAAGGCTTGCGCCTTGGGAAGAAGATTGGACATGGTTGCTCCACGAGTACGGGATCGCGCCGGAATGCGGCCGCGAACAGTGTGATCTTTGGATGAATAGGCCTGCGGAAGGTTCCGCGGATCAGACCATCGCCGGCGGCGCGCGCGGATTAGCCGGAGAGCGGTCGCGGGCGAAATCCTGGTGCCGGAAGGCCGGAAGCTGGAAGGCGACGGCCTCGAAAAGCTGGGTCCTGGCCAGGGCGCCGGCCTCCGGCGGCGGCATATGCGCCGCCGAAACCATGTTGCAGCCGAGCGAGCAGCAGGCCGGCAGATGTTGTTGGTGGGGATCGCCGCCGGGGAGTTTTACAGCCCCTTCATGCGTGCAGATGACGTTGCCGAAGGCGTCGACCTGCGAAGGCGCGCCGAAGGCGAAAGCGCCGAGAGAGGACTGAAGCAATAGAAGCAGCGCCGCGACGAACGCGGCCGGCATGCTCCATCGTCTCAGCCGGATATCCAACGCAAAGCCTCTCCCGGAAACGCGTCGACGGTAGCACGGGGAATGCGCGCGGGAAATCGGCAAAACCGCGCTGCGGCAACGCGGCGCGACGCGCTTGTTTTTATGCATGTCGTTGTCCCAAAACCGCTGCACGCTTCTGGACGACATGCGTGAGGGTCTGTCGAGATTCAGGTCAGGTACGTGAGCACCGGAAGCGCAGGAAGCCGCCCTTCGCAGGCCGGCATCACCTGAATCTCGACAGACCCTAGGCGGGCTGCATCTGCCGCCCTTCGGGAATTGAGGTCAGCAGCGTCTGGCGCGCCGACTTCAGGTGCTTGCGACAGGCGGCGTCCACCTTGCCGGGATCGCGCGATTTCAGCGCCGCGATATAGGCGAGATGCTCCTGGATAGCGACCTCGTTGCGCTGGCGCTCCTCAGCCTTGTTCCACTGATAGTGGTAATGGAAGATCATCGCGATGACATCGTAGAAGTCGACGATGAAGCGATTGTGCGAGGCGCGGTGGATCAGCCGGTGGAAGCGCTCGTCGAGCTCGGAGAATTCGTTGAAGCGCGTGGCGATCTCGCTGGCGAGCTGGCGATGCTCGAGCTCCAGCCGGTCAAGATCGGCCCATACGGCGCTATCTTCCGGCAGCGCGGCGAAAGCCGCCGCCGAACGCAGCTCGAAAATCTCGCGGATCTCGGTCAGCTCCAGCGCGAAGGCGCGTGTGAAACCCTTCAGCACCCAGTGGCTGTTGCGCCGCTTCTCGATCAGCCCGAAGCGCGAGAAGCGGATCAGGAATTCGCGCACGCTGGTGGTGCCGACGCCGATCTCGCGCGCCAGCTCCAGCTCGTTGATCTGCATGCCGGCTTCGGCGCCTCCCGCAAGCAGACGCCGCATGAAAGAGCGCTCGATGATCTCGGCCAGCGAGTCGGTCTCCTCCTCGGGGAAGAAGTCCTCGGACCGCGGCGCCCTGAGCACGGTCTTATTACGCTTGTTCCAGTCGATAAGCCCGGTTTCTTCCATGCGCGCAAGGATGCTGCGCACCGTGGTGCGGCTGACGCCGAGCAGCGTGCCGAGCTCAGGCTCCGACGGCAGGCTCTTGGTCTCGTCGAGCAACCTGAGGCAGCGGTTGAAGGCGTCCTTGTAGACATTGTTGCTTTTCGACATGCCCCGTATCCCCCAACGCTTGCGGCGGCCTGCCGGAAACGCGATATGATCGGTGTTCCTAGAGCAGTTCAGCGTTTCTCGGAATCGCCGAACTGCGCTAAATCTTTGTTTCTGCGCAATTCCGGACGGAAAGCCGCTACGCCCTTTTCCTGGAATTGCTCTGGCGCAAGCCTCCGAAAAGCGGAACGCTTTTCGCCGGCTTGCCAAACGGGCGGCGCGGGCGTCCAAAAGACGAGCGCCAACCGAGCGAAAAAACAATTGACGCAAAATTGTTTTTTCCCGATAAAAGACATTACCTTTAAACGGGCGCAAGTCAATCCGCCCGCATTCCCAGGATCACCCAGGACAGCCGCCCGTGAACGTTGCAAACACCATCCTTCTCTCACCCTCCGATAATGTCGCCGTTGCCAACGGGCGCATCGAGATTGGAACGCCATTGCCGGGCGGCGCAACCGCGACTGCCGTGATCGAGCCGGGCCACAAGGTGGCGATCAAGCCGATCCCAGCGGGCGAAGCGGTTGTGAAATACGCCCAGGCGATCGGCCGCGCCACGCAAGACATTGCGCCCGGCGAGCATGTTCATTCGCACAATCTGGTTTTCGAGAGCGGCCGCTTGCCGGTGGTGCCGCCGAGCGAGGCCGAGCATGCCACCGAGGCCGACCGCAAGCGCACCTTCATGGGCTACCGCCGCGCCGATGGGCGCTCCGGCACGCGCAACTTCATCGGCATCATCGCCAGCGTCAATTGCTCGTCGACCGTCTGCCACGCCATTGCGGACGAAGCCAACCGCACACTTCTGCCGAAATATCCCGGCATCGACGGCTTCGTGCCGATCGTGCACGGCCAGGGCTGCGGCATGAGCGCCACCGGCGACGGCATGATGGTTCTGCACCGCACTTTAGCCGGCTATGCGCGCCATCCGAATTTCGGCGGCGTGCTAATGGTGGGCCTGGGCTGCGAGGTCAACCAACTCACGCTTTACGGCCAGAAGGGCGTGGCCGCGGGAAAGCGGCATTTCAACATCCAGGAAGCCGGCGGCTCGCGCAAATCGGTCGAGCGCGCGATGGGCGTTCTGGCCGAGATCGCCGAGGAAGTGGGCCAGCTGCAGCGTGAGCCGATCCCGGTCTCGGAGATCGTCGTCGGGCTGCAATGCGGCGGCTCGGACGGCATGTCCGGCATCACGGCAAATCCGGCATTGGGCGCCGCCGTCGATATCCTGGCAGACTGCGGCGGCATCGGCATCTTGTCGGAGACCACCGAGATCTACGGCGCCGAGCATCTGCTGGCCTACCGCGCCGCCTCGCCCGAGATCGCCGCCAAGCTTGACGGCTTTGTGAAGTGGTGGGAGGACCATACCGCCAAGCACGGCGCCTCGATCGACAACAATCCCTCGCCCGGCAACAAGCGCGGTGGCCTGACCACGATCCTCGAGAAATCACTGGGCGCGGTCGCCAAGGGCGGCCAGACGCCGCTCAACGGCGTTTTCGGCTATGCCGAGAAAGTCTCGGGCAGCGGCCTGGTGTTCATGGACACGCCCGGCTACGATCCGGTTTCGGCCACCGGCCAGGTCGCCGGCGGCGCCAATGTCATCGTCTTCACCACCGGCCGCGGCTCCTGCTTTGGCTGCCGGCCGACGCCGTCGATCAAGGTCGCCACCAATTCGACCATGTATCACCAGATGGAAGAGGACATGGACGTCAATTGCGGGGTTATAGCCTCGGGCGAGAAGACCATCGCCGGCATGGGCCGCGAGATCTTCGAGCTGATCATCGAGACGGCGTCCGGCCGCAAGACCAAGAGCGAGGCGTTCGGCTACGGCGACAACGAATTCGTGCCGTGGCACCTCGGCGCGACGCTTTAATCAAAGGCCGTTATCGCGTCGGAAGCGCCACCGACAACAGGAGGCGACCTTCACTACCGTGCAGGCTTTTTCTATGGAATAAATATTCCATGTTGACAGAATTATGAAATTATTGTTCCATGCGGATAAGGAGGAACGGGAGCATCCGAGCACTGCCAGGGACGAGCCGAACGGACCCTAGCCCGCGTCGCGCACGGCAGCAGACATCGCTTGCATCGGTCACGGCAATGCTCTATCAAAAAACGGTATCTGTTTTTTATTGATAAAGTTCTGTTTGGGCCGCGCCTATCCAGATGGAGCTTCCGCAACCTTCACCAGGCGACTTAGGGAGGAACCTAATGAAATTCGTGACCAGCCTTCTCAACCGCCGCGCCTTCGTGGCTTTGGCCGCCGCTTCGATGCTCGCCGGCGCGATGCATTCCGCGCCCGCCTCGGCGGCCGACGTGACCATTCCGATCATCGTCAAGGATACCACATCCTTCTACTGGCAGATCGTTCTGGCCGGCGCCCGCAAGGCCGGCAAGGATCTCGGCGTCAACGTGCCGGAACTCGGCGCCCAGGCCGAAACCGACGTCAACGGCCAGATCTCGATCCTGGAAAACGCCGTCGCCAGCAACCCGGCGGCCGTCGTCATCTCGCCGACCGAGTTCAAGGCGCTCGGCAAGCCGATCGACGAGGCTGCCTCCAAGGTCAAGGTCATCGGCATCGACTCCGGCGCCGATTCCAAGGCCTTCACCTCCTTCCTGACCACCGACAACGTGCAGGGCGGCCGCGTCGCCGCTGACGGCCTCGCCGCCGCAATCGGCGCCGCCAACGGCGGCAAGGTGGAAGGCAAAGTCGCGCTGATCACGGCACTTCCCGGCGCCGGCTCGCTCGAGCAGCGCAAGCAAGGCTTCATCGAACAGATCAAGGCCAAGTATCCGGGCCTCGAGCTTGTCGCCGACAAATATGCCGACGGCCAGGCCACCACCGGCCTCAACATCGCGACCGACCTGATCACCGCCAATCCGGACCTCAAGGGCATCTTCGCCTCGAACCTGATCATGGCGCAGGGCGTCGGCCAGGCGATCGCCGAAAACAATCTCGGCGGCAAGGTGGCGCTGATCGGCTTCGACAGCGACGAAAAGCTGATCAAGTTCCTCAATGACGGCGTCATCTCGGGCCTGGTCGTCCAGGATCCGTACCGGATGGGCTATGACGGCATCAAGACCGCCTTGGCCGCCTCGAAGGGCGAGAAGGTCGAGGCCAATGTCGACACCGGCGCGAACCTCGTCACCAAAGACAACATGAAGGATCCCAAGATCGACGCGCTGCTCAACCCGAAGCTCAAGTGAGCAGCGTCGCGACAGTCGTTTCCGGGGCCTCGCGCCCCGGAAACATCCATCGGGGCGATTTGGAAATTCGCCGGCCCGATTTAGGCTCCGCCTTCAAGATGCGCGCCAGACGCATCGCTGCGTACCCAATGGTTGAGGCCAATCTGGGAGGATTGTCATGACGTCGACGGCGCAGGAATTGCATCCGGCCCCCACGCTGGAACCGGGCAGGACGATCCTCGAGCTCAACGGCCTGGAAAAGCGCTACCCCGGCACGCATGCGCTGAAACCTGTGCATCTTGCCTTCAAGGCAGGCGAGATCCACGCGATCGTCGGCGAGAACGGCGCCGGCAAGTCGACCCTGATAAAACTCCTGACCGGCGTCATGCCGCGCACCTCCGGCGAGGTGATCTGGGAAGGCAAGCCGACCGCCTTGGCCACGCCGCATGAGGCGATGGCGCTGGGCATCAACGCCGTCCACCAGGAGGTGGTGCTCTGCCGCCATCTCACCGTCGCCGCCAACATGTTCCTCGGCGAGGAGGAGTCACGCTTCGGCCTCCTGCAGCAGCGCGCCATGGTCAAGGACGCGCAGAAGATCATCGACGGGTTGGGCTTCGACTTGCCGGCGCATGTCATGCTTGGCGATCTCACCATCGGCCAGCAGCAGCTGATCGCCGCCGCCCGCGCTACGGTGCGCGGCACGAAATTTCTGATCTTCGACGAACCGACCGCTTACCTCACCCGCAAGGAGGCCGACCAGCTCTTCAAGCTGATCCGCCGGCTCAAAGGCGAAGGCGTCACCATCATTTATATCAGCCACCGCATGGAGGAAGTGTTCGAGCTCGCCGACCGCGTTTCCGTGCTGCGCGACGGCACTCTGGTCGGCACCCGCAACATTGCCGAGACCGACGAGCCCGAACTGGTCAAGCTGATGATCAACCGCTCGATCGAGCAGATCTACCACAAGGAACATTTCACCCCCGGCGCCACGATTGTCGAGACGAGGAACCTTTCGGGCAAAGGCTTCGAGAATGTCTCGGTGACCGTCCGCGCCGGCGAGATCGTCGGCCTCTACGGCCTGATCGGTGCCGGCCGCAGCGAGTTCGTCACCACGCTTTACGGCCGCCACAGGAAGTCGGCCGGCCAGATTCTCTGGCAAGGCAAGGAGGTCCAGGTCAACTCCGAGCACGATGCGATCCGGCTCGGCATGGCGCTGGCGCCGGAAAGCCGCCGCGACCAGGGTCTGTGCCTCAATTTGCCGGTCGGCATCAACCTCAACCTGCCTATCTACAAGCGCATCTCCAGCAATTTTCTGATCTCCGGCGCCAAGGAGAAGGCCGAGGCCGACCGCCAGATCGCCGACCTGCGCATCAAGACGCCGACGCGCCATGCGCTCGCCTCCAGCCTGTCGGGCGGCAACCAGCAGAAGATCGTCATCGGCAAATGGCTGGCGCATGGCGCCAAGCTGTTCATCTTCGACGAGCCGACGGTGGGCGTCGATGTCGGCACCAAGGCCGAGATCTACCGCCTGTTCTCGACGCTCCTGTCCAAGGGCGCCGGCATCATCCTGATCTCGTCCTATCTGCCGGAAGTCTACGAGCTTGCAGACACGCTGCACGTGTTCCGGCGCGGCAAGCTGGTCGCGACCCACGGTTTCCGCACCGCCAGCCACGAGGACATTTTGGGTCAGGCACTGGCCGAGAAACAAGAAAAGTCGGGAGGACAAAAATGAGCACCGAGGCGATCCCCGCCGAAAAACCCAAGCGCAATTTCAACGCCCTCTTCGGCCTGACGCTGCTTGGCCTTCTGCTCCTGATGTGGATCGTGCTGGCCGTCGCCACGCCGTCCTTCGCCACGACGCTCAACATCACCAACCTTCTGCGTCAGGGCTCGCTGATCGCCATCCTCGCCGTCGGCCAGACTTTCGTCATCATCACCGGCGGCATCGATCTGTCGGTCGGCGCGGTGGTCGGCTTCACCACCGTCATTGTCGCGCTTTTGATCAACGCCGGCTGGCCGATCTGGGCCGCGGTGCTGATCACGCTGCTGGTGGGCGTCGCCATCGGCCTCTTCCACGGCTTCGGCATCGTCAAGATGGGCCTGCCGCCCTTCATCATCACCTTGGCCACCATGACCTCGCTGCGCGGCATCGGCCTCCTGATGACGAACGGCAACTCGATCTCCATCAACAGCGACTCGTTCCAGGCTTTCTCGCGCGGCTCGCTCGCGGGCATTCCCTACCTGTTCTGGATGGTGATCCTGGTCGCCATCCCGTCCTACGTGTTCCTGCACCATACGCGCTGGGGCCGCTACCTGTTCTCGGTCGGCTCCAACGCCGAGGCCGCGCGCCTGTCCGGCGTCAACGTGCCGCGAACCATCTTCATGGCCTACATCCTGTCCGGCCTGCTTGCCGCCATCGTCGGCGTGCTCCTGGCCTCGCGCATCGGCATCGGCAACCCGACGCAGGGCGACACTTATGAGCTGCAGGCCATCGCCTCGTCGGTGATCGGCGGCACCTCGCTGTTTGGCGCCATCGGCTCCGTGCACGGTCCGCTGATCGGCTCCTTCATCCTTTCGACCATCAACAACGGCGCCAACCTGCTCAACGTCAACACCTTCTGGCAGCGCGTCATCACCGGCCTGCTGATCATCGTCATCGTCTACTTCGACGGCCTGCGTCGTCGCGGCAAATGACTCCTACGTGAAACTAACGCGCCGGCCCCGCTCGAGCGGCGCCGGCGCTCTTTGCCTGGATTTGCGATATGAAAGCCGTTGTCTGCCGTTCGCCCGGCGAGCTTGTCCTCGAAGACCGCGCCGGGCCCGGCGCACCGCCGCCCGGCTGGGCGCGCGTTGCGGTCAGCCATGTCGGCATCTGCGGAACCGACTACCACATCTTCGAAGGCAAGCACCCGTTTCTGGCCTATCCGCGCATCATGGGCCATGAGGTTGCCGGCACGATCGTCGAGAAGGGCGAAGGCGTCGAGATCAGCGTCGGCGAGCCGGTCGTCATCAATCCCTATCTTTCATGCGGCAAATGCATTGCCTGCCGGCGCGGCAAGCCGAACTGCTGCGTGAAGATCGAGGTGCTGGGCGTCCATCGCGACGGCGCCATGTGCGACGAAATCCTGGTGCCGGCGCAGAACCTCTACCCGACGAACGGCCTGTCGCTGGCCGACGCCGCGGCGGTGGAATTCCTGGCCATCGGCGCGCATGCGGTACGCCGATCGCTCGGGCTGCCCGGCCAGCGCACGCTGGTCATCGGCGCCGGCCCGATCGGCCTCGGCACGGCGATCTTCGCGCGCATTGCCGGGCTGGATGTCAGCCTGCTCGACATGAGCGCCGAACGTCTCGGCTTCGCCGAGAAGCAGCTCGGCTTTGCCCCGCTGGACAGCTCGAAGAGGCCGGCTGCCGAGCTGGTCCAACAGGCAACAGCCGGCGAAGGGTTCGACCTCGTGTTCGACGCGACCGGCAACACCCAGTCCGTGCAGTCGGCCTTCGCCCATGTCGCGCATGGCGGCACGCTGGTGCTGGTCAGCGTCGTCAAGGACGACATCACCTTCTCCGACCCTGAATTCCATAAGCGCGAGATGATGCTGGTCGGCAGCCGCAACGCGCTGAAGGCCGATTTCGACCATGTCGCAGATTCGATCCGCAACGGCGCTGTGCCGTTGAACAAGCTCGTCACCCATCGCACCACGCTCGCCGGAACGCCGCGCGACCTTGCCCGATGGACGCACGAGAAGTCGGGACTGATCAAGGCGGTCATAGAGGTCGGGTGATAACATGACAGGCGGTGAACTCAGCCCGAATTGACGGAGCGCCGCACAGGTCGACCCCCGCTCCGTCTCGGCTTCGCCGAGCCACCTCTCCCCCGGTCGACGGGGGAGAGGAAGAGTGCGAGCCTTGCAGCCAACGCTCTTCAACCGGACACACTGCTTCTCCGGTCGCCAGCGTGCTCCTTTCCTCTCCCTCCGGAGGGGGGAGAGGTGGCTCGGCGAAGCCGAGACGGAGTGGGGGAAGGCGAGCCTCAAACGCCAAGCCGCTGACAAGTAAGCGACCTGACATCAGCGTGAAGCAGATCAATCACGGTCTCGTATAAAACCGGCACTCCCTACAACACCGACAACTTCAGCTCCACCCGCTCCGCGGGAAAGCGCGATTCCGCGAATTGGATCGGCTCACCGTCGAGCGTGACGTTGACGGCGACGGTGACCAGCACGATCGCGCCGGGCTGCAGATCGAGGGCTGCAAGATCGTCTGCGTCGGCATGGCGCGCCGACAGCACGGTCGAATGCCGCAGATAATCGTTGATGCCGAAGCGCTTCAGTGAGGCGGTGATCGATCCCGTTTCCGCCATTGCCGCCTCGATTCCGGCGAAGCGCTTGGCATCGAACCAGGTCGTCGCGCGCGACACCGCATGACCGTCGGCCTCGCCGCGCGTCTCCAGGCGGATGACGGCAGCGCCTTTGGCGATGCCCAGCGCCTCGGCGATGCGCCGGCCGGCCGGCTCGGTCGACGACGACAGCAGCGCGATATGTCGCTCGCTCGTCTGCCCCTGCAGCCCGGTCGAGAAGCGCGTGCGCGCGCCGATCGGATAGGACAGCCGCTTGCGCGACAACACGAAGGTGCCGCGTCCCTGCTCGGCCCTCAGCACGCCTTCCTGCACCAGTGCTGCAATGGCGCTGCGCACCGTGTGGCGGTTGACGCCATAGCGCTCGGCCAGCGCGACTTCAGGCGGCAGCGCCGCATTCTCGGCGAAATCGCCATTGGCGATCGCCTGCAGAATCCTGTCGGCGATCTGCCGCCATAGCGATACGCCGTTGCGCCTCTCGATGCTGCTTGCCAGCCCGGTCATTTCCCCGCCCCCAACGTCATCACCCCTAACTTTTGCACCCGTTGTCATCCACCCGTCATGGACTCCCGATACCAAGTGAGTATAATTTGTATAGTTGTCTATATCAATAGACAAATTTCTCTATGCGAGGAGCGATGCCATGCGAGGACAGGAAGCGCGCGAGCAGGCCGGGCGGAAAGCCTTGATGGCGACGCTGGCGCATGCCGCGGCCGACGAGATCGCCCGCCTGTGGAACGAGTCGGGCCTGCCCTCCGAAGCCGAGCTTTTGCGCGGCCCCGAAACCGGACTGGTGACGGTGCGCGGGCGGATCGGCGGCGGTGGCGCACCGTTCAATGTCGGCGAAGCGACGGTCACCCGCGCCACGGTGCGTCTGCCCTCCGGCCAGGTCGGCCACTCCTATGCGCTCGGCCGCGACAAGGGAAAAGCCAAGCTAGCGGCGATCGCCGACGCGCTGTGGCGGGACCCGGCGCACCGCGAAGCGGTCGAGACAAAGCTCGCCGCGCCCTTGCGCGCAGCGCTTGCCGCGGCGCGCGAGACAAAGCGCGTCGAAACAGCGGCCACGAAAGTGGATTTCTTCACCATGGTGCGCGGAGAAGACTGATGGATATCGCCACGCAATCGATCGATGGCGGCTTCGCAGAGCCGGTCTTCAACGCCCAGGCGGTGTTCCGCGCCATCATGGACGCGATGGCCCGCCCCGGCACCGTCCAGAACCTGCGGCAGCTCGCTCGCCCGCCGGTGCCGCTGTCGGCGACGGCCGGCGCCGTGGCGCTCTCGCTCTGCGACAACGACACGCCGGTCTGGCTCGACCCGCCGCTGCAGACGGAAGCCGCGGTCAAGGCCTGGCTCGGCTTTCACACCGGCGCGCCCTCGGCAAACACGCCGGCCGACGCACATTTCGCCCTGATCGCCAATCCGAAGGAGATGGCGGCGCTCGATGGTTTTGCGCAAGGCACGCAAGAATATCCCGACCGCTCGACGACGCTGATCCTCTTGGTCGACGATCTTGCCTCGGGCCCGTCGCTGCTGCTCGAAGGTCCGGGGATCGAAAAGACGTCGATGATCGCGCCTCCCGGCATGCCGCGCCATTTCGTCGAGCAGTGGAAGCAGAACACCCAGCGTTTCCCGCGCGGCGTCGACATCATTCTGGCGGCGCCCGGCAGCCTCGCCTGCCTGCCGCGCACCACCCGCATCAAGACGATGGAGGCATGACATGTATGTCGCGGTGAAAGGCGGCGAAGCCGCCATTGCCAATGCGCATCGCCTGCTTGCCGACCGCCGCCGCGGCGACCGCTCGGTACCGGCGCTGCGCCTCGACCAGATCGTCGAGCAGCTGGCGCTCGGCGTCGACCGGGTGATGAGCGAAGGCTCGCTCTATGATCGCGAGCTCGCGGCTCTCGCCGTTACCCAGGCGCGCGGCGATATGATCGAGGCGATCTTTCTGGTGCGCGCCTACCGCACCACGCTGCCGCGCTTCGGCTACACCAATCCGGTCGACACCGGCGCCATGCAGGTCGAGCGTCGTGTCTCGGCCACCTACAAGGACCTGCCGGGCGGCCAGGTGCTCGGCCCGACCTTCGACTATACGCACCGCCTGCTCGATCCAGAGCTTGCCGCCGGCGCCGAGGTCGAGATACCGGCGCAGCGTCTGGCCGAGCCGGAGGCCATGCCGCGCGTTTCGGCGATCCTCGCCCATGAAGGCCTGATCGAAGCCGATGGCGAGATGCCGCTTGACCACGTGCCCGGCGACATCACGCGCGAGCCGCTGCAATTCCCGATGGCGCGCGACATCCGCCTGCAGGCGTTGTCGCGCGGCGACGAAGGTTTTCTGCTGGCGCTCGGCTATTCGACGCAGCGCGGCTACGCCCGCAACCATCCCTTTGTCGGCGAGATACGCATCGGCGAGGTCGAGCTGGAGCTCGACGTGCCGGAGCTGCCCTTCGCCGTGCCGCTCGGCTCCATCCGCGTCACCGAATGCCAGATGGTCAACCAGTTCAAGGGCTCGGCCAAGGCGCCGCCGCAGTTCACGCGCGGCTACGGCCTGGTCTTCGGCCAGAGCGAGCGCAAGGCGATGGCGATGGCGCTGTGCGACCGGGCGCTGCGCGCCACGGAGCTTGGCGAGGATGTCGTCGCCGCCGCGCAGGACGAGGAATTCGTCATCTCGCATTCCGACAATGTCCAGGCCACCGGTTTCGTCGAGCATCTGAAGCTGCCGCATTATGTCGACTTCCAGGCCGAGCTCGGCCTGGTTCGCCGCATGCGCGCCGAATACGAAGCGCGGGAAAACGAGGACAAGGCCGCCGAGGAGAAGCGCGAGGCGGCGGAATGACTTCAGTGTCCGCTACCGGAATGCCCGCCGCCGTCGAAGCCGCCAGTATAGTCGCCGCCACCGAAGGACTCGCCGTACGGAGGTTCCCTTGGCGCGGGGAGAACCATTTTCCGCAGCGCAAAGGTCGCGAAGCCGGCGAACACCAGCAGCAGCACGCCAAGATGCAACCAACCGGTAGAGTCCATTCGGGCGTCCTTCCGCGTCTTGGGCGCCAATTTCATAGCAGAGAGCGGACGTGATCGCCATGACCGACATCGCCACCTACAACGTCGCCTATCTCGATGAGCAGACCAAGCGGATGATCCGGCGCGCCATCCTGAAGGGCATCGCCATTCCCGGCTATCAGGTGCCCTTTGCCTCGCGCGAGATGCCGATGCCTTATGGCTGGGGCACCGGCGGCGTCCAGGTCACCGCCTCGATCATCGGTCCGGATGACGTGCTGAAAGTCATCGACCAGGGCGCCGACGACACCACCAACGCCGTTTCGATCCGCGCTTTCTTCAGGAAAGTCGCCAATGTCGCTGTCACCACCGACACGGCAACCGCCACCATCATCCAGACCCGGCACCGCATCCCCGAGCATCCGCTGACGGCAGGACAGGTGCTAGTCTTCCAAGTGCCGATCCCCGAGCCGCTGCGCTTCCTCGAGCCGCGCGAGACCGAGACGCGCAAGATGCACGCGCTGGAGGAATACGGCCTCATGCATGTGAAGCTCTATGAGGACATCGCCAGGCACGGCCGCATCGCCACCACCTACGCCTATCCGGTCAAGGTCGAAGGCCGCTACGTGATGGATCCTTCGCCGACGCCGAAATTCGACAATCCGAAGATGCACCGCTCGCCGGCTTTGCAATTGTTCGGCGCCGGCCGCGAGAAGCGCATCTATGCGGTGCCGCCCTTCACCGACGTCGTCAGCCTCGACTTCGAGGACCATCCCTTCGAGGTGCAGACCTTCGACCAGCCCTGCGCGCTCTGCGGCGCCGGGAATGTCTATCTCGACGAGGTCATCCTCGACGACCATGGCGGCCACATGTTCGTCTGCTCCGATACCGACCACTGCGAGAAGCGGCGAGCCGACGGCCATCACGGCCACCTTGCTCCCGAGACCCACCTAGCCTCTGAAAAAACGGAGCCGGCCGAATGACCGACGAACCGCTGCTGCGCGTTTCAGCGCTGTCCAAATTTTACGGCTCGCGCGTCGGCTGCGAGAACGTCACCTTCGATCTGTGGCCAGGCGAGGTGCTGGCGGTGGTTGGCGAGTCCGGCTCCGGCAAGACGACGCTGCTCAACTGCCTGTCGACCCGCCTGCTGCCCTCCTCCGGCACGGCCAGCTACCGCATGCGCGACGGCCAATGGCGCGAGCTCTACCGCATGAGCGAGGCCGAGCGCCGCTTCCTGATGCGCACCGACTGGGGCTTCGTCCACCAGAACCCGGCGGACGGCCTGCGCATGACGGTGTCGGCCGGTGCCAATGTCGGCGAGCGGCTGATGGCGGTTGGCGACCGCCACTACGGCAGGATCCGCGCCACCGCCGTCGACTGGCTGTCGCGCGTCGAGATCGACGAGGACCGCATCGACGACGAGCCGCGCGCCTTTTCCGGCGGTATGCGCCAGCGCCTGCAGATCGCCCGCAACCTGGTCACCGGGCCGCGCCTTGTGTTCATGGACGAGCCGACCGGCGGTCTCGACGTCTCGGTGCAGGCGCGCCTGCTCGATCTATTGCGCGGGCTGGTCACCGATCTCGGGCTGGCGGCGATCGTCGTCACCCACGACCTCGCCGTGGCGCGGCTTCTGTCGCAGCGCATGATGGTGATGAAAGACGGCCGCGTCGTCGAAAGCGGCCTTACCGACCGCGTGCTCGACGATCCGCGCGCGCCTTATACCCAGCTTCTCGTTTCTTCCATCCTGCAGGTGTGATGATGGCCACTCCTCTCGTTGTCTCCGATGTCGCCAAAAGCTTCACCATGCATCTGCGCGACGGCGTCACGCTGCCGGTGGTGACGGGTGTCTCCTTCTCGATCCGCGCCGGCGAATGCGCGGTGCTTGGCGGTCCGTCGGGTGCCGGAAAAAGCTCGATCCTGAAGATGCTCTACGGCAACTACGCGGTCGATGAAGGCCAGATCATCGTTCAGCACGGGGGCGGGTTGATCGACCTCGCCTCCGCCAGCCCGCGCACCGTGCTTTCCGTGCGCCGCCATACCATCGGCTATGTCAGCCAGTTCCTGCGTACCGTGCCGCGTGTCTCCGCGCTCGACGTCGTCGCCGAGCCGCTGGTCGAGCGCGGCGAGGACAGGGAAAGCGCGCGGACGAGAGCGCGTGCCCTGTTGGCGCAGCTCAACCTGCCGGAAAAGCTCTGGGCCTTGCCGCCCGCGACCTTCTCCGGCGGCGAGCAGCAGCGCGTCAACATCGCGCGCGGCTTCATCACCGAGCATCCGATCCTGCTGCTCGACGAGCCGACCGCCTCGCTCGACGCGAAGAACCGCGATGTCGTGGTCGAGCTCATCGCCGCCAAGAAGGCGGCGGGGGTCGCCCTGCTCGGCATTTTCCACGACCTCGATGTGCGCGAGGCTGTCGCCGACCGCGTCATCGACGTCACCGCCTTCGCCGCCGGAAAGATCGCCGCATGAAGAAGCTTTCGGAGGCGCCGCTGATCCATCCGACGGCGCAGGTCGAGAACTCGACGCTCGGCCGCTGGACCGAGATCGCCGAGCGCAGCCGCGTCGCCGAATGCGAGCTCGGCGACTATTCCTACATGATGCAGGACTGCGCCGTGTGGTGCGCGACCATCGGCAAGTTCTCCAACATCGCGGCAAGCGTGCGCATCAATGCCACCAATCACCCGACATGGCGGCCGACGCTGCACCACTTCACCTACCGCGCCTCCGATTATTGGGACGACGCCGAGCATGAAAGCGAGTTCTTCGCCGAGCGCCGCGCCAGGCGCGTCACGATCGGCCACGACACCTGGCTCGGCCATGGCTCGACCATCCTGCCCGGCGTCACCGTCGGCGATGGCGCGGCGGTCGGCGCGGGCGCCGTGGTGTCGAAGGATGTCGCGCCCTACACAATCGTCGGCGGCGTGCCGGCGAAGCCGATCCGCGAGCGCTTCGACCGCCGCACCGCCGAGCGCTACCAGGCTTTAGCCTGGTGGGACTGGGACCATGCAAGGCTGCGCGCTGCGCTCGACGATTTCCGCGAGCTGTCGGCGGAGGCGTTCCTGGAGAAGCATGGCGGCTAGGCGCGGTGAATGGTGAATGGTCAATAGTGAATGCAACGAAGCCCTTCTCACCATTCACCATTCACCATTCACCATTCACCATTCACCATTCACCATTCATCATTCACACCGTTGACACATGACTCGGACAGGACGCCATCTCCCCAAGGAGATCGCGATGCTCGCCACAGTCAGACCCTCGCTCGCCGGATTTTTCGAAGGCACCAACCCGACGGCGCCGGTGCATCTCGGCACCCGTTACGATACCTCGGGCAACTTCCTCCCCGAGCCCGGCAACACGGTCGTCAGTCACCTCGTCGGCGGCTCGCCTTCGCAAGCTGCGATCATCGAGGTGCGCGAGCGCATCCGCGCCATGCCGGACGCGGACCGCCTCGCCTTCACGCCGGTCTCAAGCCTGCACATGACACTGTTCCAGGGCATCATCGAATACCGGCGCCGGCTCCCCTACTGGCCCTCCGACGTGCCGCTCGACACCAACATCGACGACATGACCCGCCTCTATCTGCAGCGCCTGGAGGGCTTTGAGGCCTGCCCTCCGTTTCGTATCAAGACCATCGGCGTTACGCCAAACGGCCTTACGGTTGCCGGTGCTTCCACTGAGGACGAGCGCATCCTGCGCCTGTGGCGCAACGCGCTGTCGGTGCCGTTCGGCTACCGCCATCCGGACCACGACGCTTATGTCTTCCACATCACCTTCGCCTATCAGATCCGCCGTCTAGCCGACGAGCGAGCCGCAGCCTGGCAGGATCTGTTCGATGACTGCCTGTCGTTCCTCGAACGCGAGGCTCCTGTGATCGAGCTCGAGCCTCCGGCCTTCTGCAGCTTCAAGGACATGAAGCATTTCGAGGAATTGCTGGTGCTTGGTTGAATCTCCAAGCCTGTGGGACGTAACAAAACTGACATCAATCCGACACCCCAGCTTCATCGGCCTGCGCTAGCGAAGGTTAACAGACCTGCAAAAGCGCGACGGACTGGAGTTTTGGTATGTCAGCATCATCGGCCACGCTTGAGATCCGCGGCGTAACCCGACGATTTGGCAAGAACACCGCCGTCAGCGATATCAACATCTCGATCCCGCGCGGCCAGATGGTCGGCATCATCGGCCGTTCCGGCGCCGGTAAGTCGACGCTTTTGCGCATGATCAACCGTCTCATCGATCCGAGCCAGGGGTCGATTTTTTTTGAGGGCGCGGAGGTTTCCAGCCTGCAGGGCTCGCCGCTGCGGCGCTGGCAGCGCGACTGCGCCATGATCTTCCAGCAGTTCAACCTCGTGCCACGTCTCGACGTGCTGACCAACGTGCTGCTCGGGCGCCTCAACCATCGCTCGACGATTTCCAATCTGCTCGGCATGTTCACGCGCACCGAATGCGCCGAGGCCGTGGCCGCGCTCGAGCGCCTCGACATCGCCCGCACCGCGCTGCAGCCGGCCGGCACGCTGTCGGGCGGCCAGCAGCAGCGCGTGGCGATCGCCCGCGCCATGATGCAGCAGCCGAAGGTGATTCTGGCAGACGAGCCGATCGCCTCGCTCGACCCGCTCAACGCCAAGGTGGTGATGGATTCGCTGCGCGACATCAATCTGCGCGAAGGCATCACCGTCGTCACCAACCTGCACACGCTGGACACGGCGCGCGCCTATTGCACCCGTATCATCGGCATGGCCGCCGGCAAGGTCGTCTTCGACGGCGCTCCGGAAGACCTCGACCGCGATGCCGTGCGCACGGTCTATGGCGCCGATGCCAGCGGCGCCGAGATCTCGGAAGCCATCACGTCGACCGCCGTGACCATCAAGCCGAAGATCACCGCATCCGCCGGACCGCTCGAACCAGCCTTTCCTGGCTACTGAATCCACCGTCCCGGCCCCAGCCGGTGCGGGCAAATCGTGGACTTCAGCAGAGCAACCCGGATCGCCCGCCAGCGTCAAAGGCAAGACTTGAAAAATCAGAACGCCGCCGGCGCGCAGCCGGAGCAACAGGAGAGAGACAAAATGTTCAGGAAGATGGTTTTTGGGGCGGTTTCGCTGCTCGCCATGGCGGCCAGCGCCGCGCATGCCGCTGATATCAAGGAATTCCGCGTCGGCATCCTCGGCGGTGAGAACGAGACCGACCGCCTGCGCAACTACCAGTGCCTCGCCGATCACCTGAAGTCGGAATTCGGCTTCGAAAAGGTGTCGCTGTTCCCGGCCGCCGACTATGACGGCGTTATCCAGGGCCTGCTCGGCGGCACGCTCGACTTCGCCGAGCTCGGCGCGTCCGGTTACGCAAGCGTCTATCTCAAGGACCCGAAGGCGGTCACGCCGATCCTCACCACCAAGCAGACCGACGGCTCGACCGGCTATTATTCGATCGGCCTGGCGCTGAAGTCTTCCGGCATCACCGACATCAAGTCGGCCAAGGGCAAGAAGCTCGGCTATGCCGATCCGGATTCGACCTCCGGCTATCTGATCCCGCTGACCCAGATTCCGAAGGACACCGGCGCTTCCAACGAAACCTACTTCGCCTCCACACAGTTCAACGGCGGCCATGAGAACAACGTGCTGGCTGTGCGCGACGGCAAGGTCGACGTGGCGGTGGACGATTCCTCCGGCATCGGCGATTTCAAGAACGGCTACACCTCCGGCACCTTCCACAAGGAAGTCGCCAAGGGCGCCGTCGACCCGAACGACTTCGTCGAAGTGTGGCGCTCGGGCCTGATCCCGAACGGCCCGCTGGTTGTCCGCACCGCGCTCGGCGACGAGATGACCGCCAAGCTCACCGCTTTCTTCACCGCGCTGCCGGCCAAGGACAAGGCCTGCTTCGAAGGCGTCGAGGGTGGTGATTTCACCGGCTACGTCCCGGTGAAGCCTGACTTCTACAGCGTCATCGTCGAAGCCCGCAAAGCCGCCATCGGCGGTTAAAGGCATCAGGAAAAAGGGCGGCGTTCGAAACGCCGCCCTTTTTGCATGTCCCGATCATGACATCAGCGACACTCCATTCCGACGCCACCCGCCAGCAGGCCGATGCCTGGCGGCGCCAGACATCGCTGCGCCGTTTCTACACCGCGCTTGGCGTCGGCCTGCTGCTTGTCGCCATGTGCGCGACCATGTGGTTCGCCGACGAGGCCAATGCCGGCCATTTCTTCGACCGGCTGCCACACATCCTCGATTTCCTGAGTTGGCTGGTCCCGAAAGACTGGAACGATGTCTGGCGCGCCCTGTTCGACATCGCCTCGCCCAACGACAAGGGCACGCAGGAATTCAATTTCCCGCTTGGCCGCGTCTACATCTGGGGCGGCTTCTACATCCCTGAATATTTCGAGCTGATGCTCACCACGGTGAACGTGGCGCTGGTCTCGACCTTCATCGGCTTCGTCTTCGCCGTTCCCTTCTCCTTCATCGCCGCGCGCAACCTGACGCCGAGCCCGGTCCTGCGGCTCATCGTCAAGCGCTTCATGGAATTGCTGCGCGCCTTCCCCGAAATCGTCATTGCCGGCCTGTTCGCAGCCATCGTCTCGATCGGCCCGGTCGCCGCCATCATCGCCATCGGCCTGCATTCGATCGGCGCGCTGGGCAAGCTGTTCTACGAGATCAACGAGAACATCGACATGCGCGCGGAAGAGGGCCTGCGTGCTGTCGGCGCCAACTGGTTCGAACGCGTGCGCTTCGCCGACCTGCCGCAGGTGTTGCCCAATTTCATGTCCTATACGCTGCTCAGGATCGAGATCAACGTGCGCATCTCGACCATCATGGGCGCTGTCGGCGGCGGCGGCATCGGCGAGGAGCTGAAGCTTTCCATTTCACGCGGCTTCGGCGCCAAGACGCTGGCGCTGGTGCTCCTGCTCTTCGTCACCATCTTCCTGGTCGACCAGTTCTCCGCCTGGCTGCGCCGCAAGCTCGTCGGCGAGCAGGCCTTCCTGATGAGCGCTTGAAATGGCCGCCATAACCGCCTCCGAACTGAGCGCCATCGAAGGCCGCCATCCGCAGATATTCCAGCGGCCGGCCTATAAGCGTTTCTGGCCGCTGCTGCTGATCGCCGGCACCGTGCTCTATCTCGCCTATGCCTTGTGGTTCTTCAGCCTGCCGCAGGTGCTGCGCGAGTCGCATTGGGAACGCCTGCCGCTCTTCCTGTCGCAATGGATCAGCTACGACCTGCAGCCGGAATTCCGGCTCGACCAGCCCGAGATCACGCCGAAATATCCGCGCTTCTCGGCGCTCGGCGAGCATCCTGATCCCGACTGGGTGATCAAGAATCCGGACGGCACCTTCACCGTCCTGATCGACGGCCGGGACAAGTCCGTCACCTTCGACAAGACAAGGGCAACGATCGTCGCCAACGGCCAGACGGTGCCGGTATCGCTCACCGGCGGCAAGCCGGTGGTTACAGGTCCGGTGCCCGACTGGGTGACCGTCCATGACGATGAGATCGTCGCCAAGATGGGCTTTGTCGGCGAGGTGCGCGTCACCGTCGATCGCGTCAAGGTGCGCAAGCGCTTCCTCGGCTGGGCAAATTTCGTCTTCGACACCCGCTCGCCCTTCTTCGGCAAATCGGCCGGCGAGGTCATCTCGCTCATCGCCTCCGGGCCAGAGCTCAAGCCAGGCACCTCGAACCTCGCTTTGGCCGCCGACAACATCTGGAACAACGCGCAGTGGCAGCATGGCGATGTCTGGACGAAGCTCCTGCAGACCATCGTCATGGCCTTCCTCGGCACGCTGCTTGGCGGCATCGTCGCCTTCCCGCTTGCCTTCTTCGCCGCCCGCAACATCACGCCGAGCGGGCTGCTCAGCCAGGTGCTGAAGCGCTTCTTTGATTTCATGCGCTCGGTCGACATGCTGATCTGGGCGCTGTTCTTCACCCGCGCCTTCGGCCCCGGACCGCTGGCCGGCAGCGCCGCGATCTTCTTCACCGAGATCGGCACATTGGGCAAAACCTATTCCGAGGCGCTGGAGAACATCGACGACAAGCCGCGCGAAGGGGTGCTTTCAACCGGCGCCAACGGCTTGCTGGTGCAGCGCTACGGCGTGCTGCCGGAAGTGGTGCCGGTCTTCATCAGCCAGACGCTCTACCAGTGGGAATCGAACACCCGAGGCGCCACCATCATCGGCGCCGTCGGCGCCGGCGGCATCGGCCTGAAACTATGGGAAGCGATGCGCACCAATTCGAACTGGGCCAACGTCTTCTACATGGTGCTGCTGACGCTGCTCGTCGTCTTCATCTTCGACAATATCTCGAACTTCCTGCGCCGCAGGCTGAGCCGCACGCTGCACGATTACAATCGGCTGCAGGCTACGCAGGGGTAACCTTGTGGCGCAGAAGCGCAAGCATCGTCTCGCCTGCGCCAAAGGTCGACCCCCACTCCGTCGAGCTTCGCTCGACACCTCTCCCCCGATCGACGGGGTAGAGGAAAGGCGCCAAGCTGTCCGATCCGCGCCTGTCGTCGAAGGCCGAGGCTTTTTCCTCTCCCGGCGCCAACAGGCTTCCTTTCCTCTCCCTCCGGAGGGGGGAGAGGTGGCTCGGCGAAGCCGAGACGAAGTGGGGGAACCACCTGGCAACCGCTGCCACGGCAAATAGAAAATGGATCAGGCGCAGGGCCCCTAAGCCGCCTTCTTCCACCGGTCCCTGATATGCCTGTACCCCTCGCGATAAACCGCCTCCGGGCTTTCCGCGAAATCCCGCCACACCTTGGTCGCCGCAGCCAGATCCTTCAGTGAGCGCCCGAACGATTCGATCGTCAGCCAGTCGTCATAGCCGCTCTTGCGGATGGCGGAGAACGTCTCCTTCCACGGGATGTTGCCGCGCCCCGGCACGCCACGATCATTCTCCGAAATGTGGATATGGACAACGTTCCGGCGATGCTTTGTATAGGCGCCGATCGGGTCGGCCTCCTCTATATTGGCATGGAACGTGTCGTACATCGCCTTGATGTGCGGCCGGTCGATCGCGTCGATGTGTTCGCACAGGTCGGCCATGGTGTTGACGAGATAGCATTCGAAGCGGTTGAGCGCTTCGAGCCCGATGGTCACGCCCTTCTTGCCGGCATAGTCGCCGATCGCGCGTTGCGAGGCGACCGAGCGCTTCTTTTCGGCGATAGTCGGCCCGCTGCCGGAAAAGGCGCCGAGCGTCGAATGCAGCGGGCCGCTGAGCGTGTCCGCGCCGAGCGCGGCGCTGCAGTCGATCGCCCATTTCATGTAGTCGATGCCGGCCTTGCGCGTCGCGACGTCCGGCGAGATCAGGTTCATCGCCGGATCGCCCATGGCCGAGACCGCGGTGCGCTCCAGGCCGATGCGGTCGAGCATCTCGCCCAACTTCTTGTAGTCGTCGGGCATCCCGACGAAGACGGGTATCTCGACGCCGTCGAAGCCGGTCGCCTTGATGTCTTTCAACAGCGCCTCGTGCTTCCTCGAGACGCTGGTGGTCCACAAGAACATGCACATGCCGATTTTCATCGACACCCCCTCCCCGCTTGCAGCCAGCCATTTGCGTTGGCGGGCCACACTCCCCCTCATCCGGCCGCTCCGCGGCCACCTTCTCCCCGAGGGGAGAAGAGGTCGGCGCCGGCGTTGCTTGTCTCCTCTCCCCTCGGGGAGAGGTCGGATTGCCCCGAATTGCCTTCGCAATTCGGCTGGCAATCCGGGGGACTCGCTTGGACGACGCAGCCGTCCCTACAGCTTCGTCCAGGCCCCGTTTTTCTTCGACGACTTCACGCAAGCCTCGATGAAGGCCATGCCTTCGACGCCGTCGGCGACAGTCGGGAAGACCACATCCTTAGCCGGCTTGCCGCCTTTCCGGCGCGCCGCTCGGATGGCGCGGGCCGCTTCCTGGTAGATGTTGGCAAAACCTTCGAGATAGCCCTCCGGATGGCCCGACGGCACGCGGCTGACGCGCGCGGCCACTGGCATCGCGCCCGCGCCGGCACGCGTCAAAAGCTGCTTCGGCTGGCCGAACGGCGTGTACCAGAGATAGTTCGGGTCTGCCTGCACCCATTCCAGCCCGCCCTTGGTGCCGTAGATGCGCAGCTTCAGCCCGTTCTCGTGGCCGGGCGCCACCTGGCTGGCCCAGATCATGCCCTTGGCCGGATGCTTGTTGCCGACCGGCTTGAAGCGCAGCATCACGTTGACATTGTCGTCGAGCTGGCGCCCCGGCACGAAGGCGTCGAGATCGGCTGAGAGCGTATCGAGCTCAAGTCCCGAGACGAAGCGAGCCAGGTTATAGGCATGCGTGCCGATGTCGCCGAGCGCGCCGCCGGCGCCGGCCTGCTTGGGGTCGGAGCGCCAGGAGGCCTGCTTCTGGCCGGTGGCGGCAAGGTCCTCGGTCAGCCAGTCCTGCGGATATTCCGACTGCACGATGCGGATATCGCCGAGCATGCCCTTGGCCACCATCTCGCGTGCCTGCCGGATCATCGGATAGGCGGTGTAATTGTGGGTCAGCACGAACACCTTGCCGGTCTTTTCGACAAGGGCGGCAAGCTTCTTCGCCTCGGCCAGCGACGTCGCCAGCGGCTTGTCGCAGATGACATGGATGCCCGCCTCTAGGAAGGCTTTCGCCGCCGGCACATGCACGTTGTTCGGCGTCACGATCGCCACCGCCTCGATGCCGTCTGGACGCTTGGCTTCGGCCTTGGCCATCTCGGCATAGGAGCCGTAGCTGCGCGCGGGATCGAGCCCGAGTTCTTCGGCCGATGCCTTGGCCCGCGCCGGATCCGACGACAGCGCGCCGGCCACCAGCACGAAGTCGTTGTCCATGCGCGCCGCGATGCGATGCACCGCGCCGATGAAGGCGCCCTGCCCGCCGCCCACCATGCCATAGCGGATCGGGCCGCCTCCCGCTTCCGATTTCGATGCGCCGACCATTCTTGTCCTCTCTCTTTAGTTCCTCACCCTCCCCCTTGTAGGGAGGGTCGACGCGCAGCGTCGGGGTGGGGTGTAAGAGTCCGCTGCGACTTGGGATTCAACCCCACCCGGACCTGCGGTCCGAACCTCCTCAAGGGGAGCTGCAGTCAAATCCCCATCATCGCCCGCAGCAGCTTTTTATCGGTCGTGCCGGCGGCGAAATCGTCGAAGGCCTTCTCGGTCACCCGGATGATGTGGTGCTGGATGAAAGGCGCGCCTTCTGCGGCGCCGTCCTCGGGATGTTTCAGGCAGCATTCCCATTCCAGCACCGCCCAGGAATCGTAATTGTACTGGGTGAGCTTGGAGAAGATGCCGCTGAAATCCACCTGCCCGTCGCCCAGCGAGCGGAAGCGCCCTGCACGGTTCACCCAGCCCTGGTAGCCGGAATAGACGCCTTGCCGCCCGGTCGGGTTGAACTCGGCGTCCTTGACGTGGAAGGCCTTGATCCGCTCGTGGTAGATGTCGATGAACTCGAGATAGTCGAGCTGCTGCAAAAGGAAGTGCGACGGGTCGTAGTTGATGTTGCAGCGCTTGTGGCCGCCGACCGCGTCGAGGAACATCTCGAAGGTGGCGCCGTCGAACACGTCCTCCGAGGGATGGATCTCGTAGCCGACATCGACCCCATTGTCTTCATAGACGTCGAGGATCGGCTTCCAGCGCTTGCCGAGTTCGCCGAAGGCTTCCTCGATGAGGCCGGCCGGGCGCTGCGGGAACGGATAAAGGTAAGGGAAAGCGAGCGAGCCGGTGAACGACACCGAGGCGTTCAGCCCGAGATTGCGCGATGCCTTGGCGCCGAACTTCATCTGCTCGACAGCCCATTGTTGCCGTGCCGTGGGATTGTTGTGCACCGATGGCGGCGCAAATCCATCCATCTGCGCGTCATAGGCGGGATGCACCGCGACCAGTTGCCCCTGCAGATGCGTCGACAATTCGGTGATCTCGACGCCTGCATCCGCGCAGACGCCTTTCACCTCGTCGCAATACGCCTTCGACGACGCCGCCTTCTCGAGGTCGAACAGGCGCGCGTCCCAGGTCGGGATCTGCACGCCCTTGTAGCCCAGCCCCGCTGCCCATTTGGTGATGGAACCCAGCGAATTGAATGGCGCGGCGTCGCCCGCGAACTGCGCCAGAAACAGGCCGGGGCCCTTCATCGTCGTCGGCATCGGCATCCTCCCTCGTTTGTTTTCGCGACCAAGCATAGCGCCTATTGAAATGAGGGCCAGCCTGTTTGGTCAACCCTGTCGGCGTCTATGCATTGCGCCATTCTGGTATTACCAAATCCCGGAATTCGGTCAAGCGGCCTAAAACCGCGGAGGTGAGCCGAGCTTGCAAACAGATAAGTGGAATTACCACGTAAAATCAGACTATTGCTCGGCTGATAGAGCTTCAGCCGCCCACTTGTTGCCGTGCATGAAAATTTGCTGTAGAGGTCATGGAGGGCCCAATTGGTCGAACCAGTTTCGAGGAAAATGCTGGCAACGCCTTGGGGAGGAATCATACGCCCGCCTCTACTGGAGGCGTCGCGGGGTAGAATGTGACAGGCGAATTCTGGGAAGGATAGACCATGCATCTTTCGACTCACAATTGGATGCGGGCGGAACCGCTGGAGGTGACGCTCAAGCGCATCAAGAAATTCGGCTACGAATCGATCGAGATTTCCGGCGAACCCGAGCAGTACAAGACCAAGGAGACGCGCGCGCTCCTGAAGGAGCACGGCATCCGCTGCTGGGGCTCGGTGACTCTGATGCTCGGCGAGCGCAATCTCGCCGCCAGGGACCAGGGCCAGCGCGAGCGGTCCGTCCAATACGTCAAGGACGTGCTCACCATGGTCAGCGAGCTCGATGGCGAGATCATCACGCTGGTGCCCGCGACCGTCGGCAAGGTCGTGCCGGACGGCACCGAGGCGGAGGAATGGGGCTGGGTGGTCGATGCCACGCGCGAATGTTTCAGCCATGCCAAGAAGGTCGGCGTCAGGATCGCCGTTGAGCCGCTCAACCGCTTCGAGACCTACCTCTTCAACCGCGGCGCCCAGGCGCTGGCGCTCGCCGATGCGGTGAGCCCCGAATGCGGCGTCTGCCTCGACGCCTACCATATCCACATGGAGGAATTTAACGTCTATGACGCGATCCGTCAGGTCGGAAAGCGCCTGTTCGATTTCCATGTCGCTGACAACAACCGCTTCGCAGCCGGCCTTGGCCAGATCGACTGGCCGAAGATCGTGCGCACGTTGAAGGAAGTCGGCTATGACGGCGCGCTGACCAACGAGTTCGTCGCGCCCGTCGACCGCACGCCGGCGGCGCCCTATCCGGAGATGGTCGAGCGCAATCCGGTCGACATCTCGCCCGAGCAGCTCAAATTCATCCAGGACCACGGCTCCAGCGTGCTCACGGAAAAATTCTACACCGACCAGATGCGCATCACCGCCGAAACGCTGCTGCCGCTGATCAAGTAGAAACCTGTCCCTTCCACCCGGCGGGCGGAGGGGCCGAAGGGAAAACATGCGCATCAAGAGCGTCCAGGCCTGGTGGGTTCGTATCCCGATCGAAGTCGCGAAGCAGCATCGCAGCGACTTCGGCCAGGTGACGACGTTCGACGCCGCCATTCTGCGCATCGAGACCGCTGACGGCCTTGTCGGCTGGGGCGAGGGCAAGAACGCCGCCGGCAGCGCCGGCAGCTATGGCGCGCTCGTCCATATGCTTAACCACGAGATCGGCCCGCAGCTGATCGGTTGCGATCCGGCCGACATCGGCATCATCTGGGAAATGCTCTATAACGGCGTGCGGCATGAGACGGCGGCGCATGCCGGCCATGCCATGCCGCAGCTGGCGCGGCGCGGCATGAGCGTGGCGGCGATCAGCGCCGTCGACATCGCGCTCTGGGACATCCTCGGCAAGTCGCTGGGGCAGCCGGTGTGGCGGCTGCTCGGTGGCCGCAAGGTCGAGCGCATGCAGGCCTATGCCTCGGGCGGCTGGGCCTCAGCCGACGCCATCGGCGAGCAGTTGACATCCTACATCGCCAAGGGCGGCTTCAAGGCGCTGAAGATGCGCATCGGCGCCATGGACGGCGCCCCACATGTCTCGGCCGCGCGCGTGCGCGCCGCAAGGCAGGCGATCGGGCCGGATGTCGATCTGATGGTCGACGCGCACGGCACCTATACCGTCGCCGAGGCCAAGCGCTTCATCAACCTCACCGCCGATCTAGACCTTGCCTGGTTCGAGGAACCGGTGACCGCCGACGATAAGCCGGGCATGGCCGACGTGCGCGCCTCGGGATCGACGCCGATCGCCACCGGCGAAAGCGAGGCGACGCGCTATGCCTTCCGCGATCTGGCTGTGCTGAAGTCGGCCGACATCTTCCAGCCGGATCCCGCCTTCTGCGGCGGCATCAGCGAGGCGATGAAGATCGGCACCATCGCCAGCGCCTTCAATCTGCGCTTCGCGCCGCATCTATGGGCCGGCGCGCCCTGCTTCTTTGCCGGGCTGCATGTGTGTGCCGCCTCACCCGCCAGCTTCACCATTGAATATTCGCTCGGCGCCAACCCGATGATCCACGACCTCGTCGAGGAGACTGTCGAGGCGAAGGACGGTATGATAGCGATCCCTGAAAAGCCTGGATTGGGATTCACCATCTCCGAGCGATTCCTGGAGGCGCACGCGCAACGTATTTGACGATGAAAGAAAAGAACCTTCTCGCGGAACTCGCCGCCTATCTCTTTTCCAACTCGGACAAGGAGTCCGGCCGCACGCCCTCCGAGCGAGAGCTGGCGGAACATTTCGGCGTCAGCCGCGGCCAGATCCGCGAGGCGCTCGCCATCCTCGAGGCCATGCGTATCGTCGAGCGGCGCGCCAAATCCGGCATCTATATCGACACCAAGCAGGCGAGCGTGGAAGCGCTGGCGCTGTTCGCCCGCGCCGGCCTGCCGCTCGATCCGGTGCAGATCTACGAGACCGTCGAGCTGCGCAAGATCCACGAGATCAAGGCGGCCGAGCTTGCCTGCTCGCGCGCCACCGAGGAGAACTTCGAGCGCCTGCGCGAGATCCTGAAGGCTTCCGAAGAGCGCATCGCCGCCGGCGAAGGCCTCGCCAAGGAAGACCGCGAGTTTCACCTCGAGATCGTGCGCGCGACCAAGAACAGCGTCTTCCACAACATCTGCAGCGTCTATTACCTGATGGGCGAGCAGCGCCTGCCGATCTATTTCAACGATCCCGAACGCTCGGTGCGCTCGCATGCCGAGCATATCCAGATCTACGAAGCGCTGCTGCGCCGCGACGGCAACCTCGCCCAGGCCCTGATGAATGCCCATTTGCAGGGCGCCGAGAGCTACTGGAAGGGGATCATCGAAGGCCGCGGAATGGAGCCGAAAAGCGCGGCGCTCGAGAAGGCTTGAGCAATTCCAGGAAGGTGTGGACGGTCAGGTTCGGCACCTTTGCCGAAGCCTATCGTCCGAAACTGCGTGAACCTACAGAGACAGGGCAGTTCTCCGGTCCGTGAAACGGGGAAATGCCCTTGAGCATTTTGCATCCAGACGTTTAGCTTGGCATCGCACAAATGCGGAAATGGAACCCATGCGCAAGATCCTGTCGACGTATCCGCTGCACCCACGCGCCACGGCGATGCTGGCCGGCGCCGGGCGGCTTGCGATCGCTTCCGCGCTCGATCCCAAGACGCTGACCGCTGAGGCCCGCGACGCCGACATCGTCATCGTGCGCGCGCCGCTGCCGCCGGAGCTGTTTGCGGGTGCTTCGACCCTGCGCGCAGCGATCCGCCACGGCGCCGGGCTGGACATGATCCCGGTCGAGGCCGCGACCGCCGCCGGCGTGCTGGTGGCGAACGTGCCCGCCGTCAACGCCCGCTCGGTCGCCGAGCATGTGATGTTCACCGCCCTTGCGCTGCTGCGGCGCTTCCGCGTGATGGACCGCGACCTGCGCGCCAAGGGCTGGCTTGCCGGCCGCGAGCACGCCAACTCGACCAGCGAGCTGGCCGGCAAGACGATCGGAATCGTCGGCCTCGGCGCAGTCGGCCAGGCCGTCGGCCACATCGCCGCGCACGGCTTCGACCTCAATGTCGTGGCGACCACGCGCAGCCTGCGTCCGGCGCCCGAGCGTGTCGGCTTCCTGTCGATCGACGCGCTGGTCGAGCAAAGCGACATCGTCGTGCTCTGCTGTCCGCTGACGCAGGAGACGCGCGGCCTCATCAGTCGCGAGCGCATTGCCCGCATGAAACCCAACACGCTGCTGATCAATGTCTCGCGCGGCCCGGTGGTGGATGATGAGGCGCTGATCGAAGCCCTGCGTGCCGGCCGCATCGGCGGCGCTGCGCTCGACGTTTTTGCGACCCAACCGCTGCCGCCGAACCATCCCTATTTCGGCTTCGACAACGTCATCGTCACCCCGCATATGGCCGGCATCACCGAGGAATCGATGATGCGCATGGGTGTCGGCGCCGCCGGCGAGGCCTTGCTGGTGCTCGCCGGCAAGCTGCCCGTCAATCTGCGCAATCCGGAAGTTATCGAGCACTATCGCCGGCGTTTTCCGGTCGGCGAATAGTTCCGCGGCGAGCATCGCGACGGCGTAGACCTGAGATGCGGGCCAGCCTTTCCGGACTTGCATCCTGATGGCCTGCGCAGTCACCGGCCAAGCAAAGCCTCGACCGCGGCGGCAACGCGCAGCAGATGTCTGTCATGCCCGTGCTTGCCCACCAGCATCAATCCGGCCGGCAGGTTCGTGCCGGGCATCAGCAGCGAGATCGCGCAAAGGTCGAACTGGTTGGCGACCTGCGTGTTGCGCAAGAGCAGTCCTTCCGTCTTGTCGCGCAGAGCTTCGTCGCCGGCCATGGCGGAGATGGACGGCGCGACCATCGGCACGGTCGGCAATGCCAGAACATCGACCGTCTCCAGCCGTTCCGCCATGGCCGCCACAAGCTCGGCGCGCCGGCGGATCGTCCGGATGTAGGCCGAGGCAGGGACAGCCAGCGCGCGCGCCAATGGCCCGGTGACATGCGGATCGACCGGCACAGAGGCGCCGCCCGCCAGCCAATCGGCATGCACCTCCGCGCCTTCCATGGACGCGATCGTCCCGCGCCTGGTTGCTGCGCGCATCTCGGCGATAAGATCGTCGATGGACAAATCGGCGGCGCGGGGGCCGGCTCGTCCGATCCTGTCGATGCAGGCCTCGAAAGCTTCGGCGACCTTCGCCTGCGTTTCGCCGAACAAGACGCCGCGTGGAATGCCGACGCGCAGGCCGGCGAGCGAAACCGGCTGAAGCGCCACCGGCTCTTCCCCCGCCATGATCGCATCGGCGATCGCGCAATCGGCGACGCTGCGGGCAAGCGGACCGATCGAATCCAGCGTCATCGACAGCGGAAAGGCGCCCGTCAAAGGCACGCGCCGCGCCGTCGGCTTGAAGCCGACGACGCCGTTGAGCGAGGCGGGGATGCGCACCGAGCCGCCGGTGTCCGAACCGATCGAGATGTCGCTTGTGCCCTCGCCGACCGCAACGCCGGCTCCAGATGACGAGCCGCCCGGGATCAGGCCGACATCGGCAGCGTTGCCCGGTGTGCCGTGATGCGGATTGTCGCCGATCGCGGTGAAGGCGAACTCGGTCATGTTGGTCTTGCCGAGGATGACCGCGCCCGCCTGGCGCAGTCTTTGCACGATCGCTGCGTCCCGCGCCGCCGGTTCGGCGCTGGCGCGGATCAGCGATCCGGCCCTCGTCGGCTCCCCGGCGACGTCGAACAGATCTTTGATCGAAACGATGCGCCCGTCGAGCGGCCCAAGGCTGACGCCGGCCTTGCGGCGGGCATCGGACGCATCGGCTGCTGCCCGCGCGGCCTCGGCATAGAGCTTCGTAAAGACCTTCTCGTCGGCCGCCCGATTGGCAAGACGTGACAGGATGATTTCAAGACGGTCGCGGATGGATTGCATTTTCGATGTCGGGCCTTGCAAAATTGCAACGTCTTTTAAGCGTGCGGCCTGGTCTTGGCCGGCGAAGAGATAACCCGGCAAGTGTGCCTTTGCACCCTGCCAGCGATGGAAAGATGCTGATGCTGTACAAAGGCAGCTGCCACTGCGGCAAGGTGGCGTTCGAGGTCGAAGGCGAGCTCGGCATGGCCGTGCGCTGCAATTGCTCGATCTGCTCACGCAAGGGCGCGCTTTTGTGGGCCGTGCCGCATGAAAAGCTCAATCTGGTCGCCTGGGGCGACGACCTCGGCCGCTACACCTTCGGCAAGGCTCAAATCGCGCACCGCTTCTGCCGCACATGCGGCATGCACCCCTTTGCCGAGGACGTCGGCCAGGGCAACGAACGGTCGGCCTATGTCAACATCAACTGCCTTGACGATGTTGATATCACCGCAATCGAGGTGTTCGAGTTCGACGGCCGCTCGGCTTGAAGCCAATTAACGGCCCGACGCTCCTGAGAGCCGCCGGGCCGATGCTCGCAAGGGCGAGCGGGCTGGCCTATTCTGCGGCCGGCTTGGGCCCCATCAGGAAGGCCGCCAGCAAGGTCGCCGGCTAAGTCCGACTTCTATCCGGCGTGCCGCAGACTCACACCGCTGCCTTTATCGAACATCACCACCTTGTCGGGGTTCCAGGCAAAGCGCACCGGCTCTTCGATAGCCACGTCGGTCCTGGCCGGCACCGTGGCCCGCAGCATCGTGTCGCCGACCCTGAGCGTCAGGATCTTTTCCACGCCATGGTTCTCGACATCGTGCACGCGTGCCTCGACCGGAGCCCCGCTCTCCAGATAGACGTCCTCCGGACGGATGCCGAAGACGAGCGGGCGACCGTCGGCCGCGCCGCTCGTCCTGCCCCCGCCAAAGCTCTTGGCGCCAATTGTGAGCGGCAGTTCGAAATTCACCGGCGCCATCACCGCGCGGTCGTTGACCAGCCTGCCGTCGATGAGGTTCATCGGCGGCGAGCCGACGAAGCTCGCGACATAGGTGTCGCGCGGATTGTTGTAGATCTCATGCGGCGTGCCCGTCTGCACGATGCGGCCATGGTTGAGCACGCCGACCTTGTCGCCCATCGACATAGCCTCGATCTGGTCATGCGTGACGAACAGGAACGTGGCGCCGAGTTGCATCTGAAGGTTCTTCAGCTCCGTGCGCAGCGCTTCGCGCAGCTTGGCGTCGAGCGCCGAGAGCGGCTCGTCCATCAGGAACACGCGCGGCTTGCGCACGATCGCTCGGCCGATCGAGACGCGCTGCATCTCGCCGCCGGAAAGCCGGTCGGTCTTGCGGTCGAGCAGATGTTCGATCCTGAGCGTGCGGGCGGCGCGCGCGACACGGTCCTTGATCTCGGCATCCGGCAGCCGGCGGATCTTCGGCTTCAGCGGAAATTCGAGGTTCTGCCGCACAGTGTAGCGCGGATAAAGCGAATATTGCTGCAGCACCAGCGCGACGTCGCGCTCGGCCGCGCCCCAGTCGGCGACGTCGACGCCGTCGATGAGAACCTGCCCCTCGGTCGGCTTATCCAGTCCGGCGATCAGGCGTAGCGTCGTCGTCTTGCCGGCGCCGGTCTCACCAAGCAGCACGAAGAACTCGCCGTCGGCTATGTCGAGGTTCAGACCCGTCAGCGCGGTGTGGCTGCCGTATTTCTTGGTGATGTTCTTCAGTTCGATATGGGCCATTACAGCCTTACTCCCAGCGACTTGCCGCTTGCCGTGTCGAAAAAGTGCGCCTGCTCGGGATCGATGCGGACATGGACTTTCTCACCGGGGCCCGAGACGTAGCCCGCCTTGGTGCGGGCGCGCAGCATCGTGGAGCCGAGCCTGAGATCGACAATGTCGAAGGACCCGAGCGGCTCGATGATGCTCGCCTCGACTGGCATGTAGCCGGGCGCCGCATCGTGTCGCACGAGTACGCCCTCCGGGCGGATGCCGAGCGTCAGGCCGCCATTGGCTGCATGCCCGTTGAGCCTGGACAGGAGCTGGCGCGGGAACTCGAAGCCAGCCGGCGCATCGCCGACGGTTACGGAGGCAGTGCCCGCCTGATCCGCGACATTGACCTCGGCGATGTTCATCACCGGGCTGCCGACGAACTGCGCCACGAACAGGTTTGCCGGATGCGAATAGACCTCATCCGGCGTTCCGACCTGCTGGATGAACCCTTCATGCATGATGACGATGCGGTCGGCGAGGCTCATCGCCTCGATCTGGTCATGCGTGACATAGATCGTGGTCGACCCTTGCTTGACGTGCAGGCGCTTGATCTCGGCGCGCATCTCCTCGCGCAGCTTGGCGTCGAGCGCGCCGATCGGCTCGTCCATCAGCATCGCCTTCGGGCGCCGCACCAGCGCACGACCGATGGCCACGCGCTGCATGTCGCCGCCCGAGAGCGCCGACGGCCTCTTGTCGAGCAGATCGGTGATGCGCAGGACCCGGGCGACCTCGCGCACGGACTTGTCGACTTCGCCGCTGCTCATGCGCATTGCACGCAGCGGAAAGGCGACGTTCTCGAACACCGTCATGTGCGGGTAGAGCGAGAAGGACTGGAACACCATGGCGATGTCGCGGTCCGCCGCCTTGAGGTGCTGCACCGGCTTACCGTCGATCAGGATGTCGCCCTGGTCGATCGTCTCCAGCCCTGCCACGGCGCGCAGCGTCGTGGTCTTGCCGCAGCCCGACTGGCCGAGCAGCACGATGAACTCGTTGTCGGCGATGGCCAGGTTCAGATTATGGATGACCTGGACGGCACCGAAGAATTTCTCGATGCCGCGAAGTTCGATCTGCGTCACTGGCGGGCTCCCTCATGCGTCGCGGCGCCGGTTTCCTCGCTCTGCTCCGGTGCGATCTTGGACGTGATGTTGAAGCCGATCAGCCCGATCAGGATGATCGTCACACCGTATGAATGCAGGCCGAGGCTCCATGGTTGGCAGAGCGCTACGATGCCCAGCACCATGAGGATTTGCGAGGCCGGCAGCAGGTACTTCTCGTTGGTGGAGCGAAAACTCATTTGCGGATTGCTCCGAACGTCACGCCGCGAAGCAGATGGTTGCGCAGCAGGAAGGTGAAGATTGCGACCGGCAACAGGAACAGGAAGGTACCCGCCGCGATCGTCGTCCAGTCCGGCAGGCCGGAGCCAATCTGCGAGGGGATGAAGGGCGGCGCCGTCTGGGCGCGCCGGTTGGTCATGATCAGCGCAAAGGCGTATTCGTTCCAGGCAGTGATGAAGCAGAACACGGCAGTCGCCGCGATGCCGGTCGCGGCCTCGGGCAGCACGATCTTGAAGAAGGCCTGCATCCGGGTGTAGCCGTCGACGAGTGCTGCCTCCTCATACTCCTTCGGGATCTCGTCCATGAAGCCCTTCATCAGCCAGACCGAGAAGGACAGGTTAAAGGCGACGTAGAGGATGATCAGGCCGATATGCGAATCGTTGAGGCCGACCATCCGGTACATCAGGAACATTGGGATTGCGACCACCACCGGCGGCAGCATGCGGGTCGACAGGATGAAGAAGAGAAGGTCCGCCTCGCCCGCGATCTTGAAGCGTGAGAAGCCATACGCGGTGAAGGTTCCCATGCCCACAGCGAGCACCGTGCTGATCACAGCCACGATCAGGCTGTTCATGAACCGGTCGGGATATTGCGAAAGCTGCACGTCCTTGCCGACCTTCAGCACCCGCTCGCCGCCGTCATAGATGCGTTTTTCCCACCAGGGCGCGGCATCGTAGACTTGCGGATCGACGGGCTTCTGCATCTGCACGCGCTTGGTGAAGAGCCGCACGAACGGCGTCACCTCAGGCTCGAACAGCACGGTGGGCGGGACGCTGACGGCGAGCTCCTTCGGCTTGAAGGCCGTCGAGGCGATCCAGTAGATCGGTGCCAGGAAGATCAGCGTCGCGATCAGCACCGCGGCGATGGCGATGCGATTGAAGGCGACCTCGGAAGAAGTGCGGACGGCGGCCATGTCAGCGCTCCTTCACCTTGTTGAGATACTTCACGTAGAGGTTGGTGATCGCCAGCACCATGATCAGCACGATGTAGGCCAGCGCGCAGGACTTGCCCGTATCCCACTGCTGGAAGGCCTGCTTGTAGAGCCGGATCGCGATCAGCTCGGCGGTCGGCTGGGTGGTCATGGTGTAGGCAATGTCGAAGGTCTTGAAGGCTTCCATGGTGCGGAAGATCAGCGCGATCAGAAGGATCGGCGAGACCAGCGGCAAGGTGATGCGAGTGAAGGTGTACCACCACCCGGCGCGGTCGATCGCGGCCGCCTCGTAGAGATGCTGCGGCACGGCCGAGAGACCGGCGAGCGACAGCAGCATGACGAAAGGCGACCACATCCAGATATCGGTGATCGCGACCGCGTAGAGCGCGCTGTCGGGATTGGAGAGCCAGGCGAAGTCGCCAAGGCCGAAGACATAGTTGATCGGTCCCCAGGACGGGCTGTAGAGCAATTGCCAGAACAGGCCGACGACCGCCGCGGACATCATCATCGGCAGCAGCAGCAGCGTGGTGATCAGGCCCTTCATCGGAAAGCTGCGGTTGAGCAGAAGCGCAAGGCCGAAGCCGACGATCATCTGCCCAGCCACCGAAACGATCACGTATTTGGCGGTGATGACGAAGTTCGACCAGATATGATCGTCGCTCAGCAGCTCACGATAGTTCTGCAAGCCGACGAACTGCCAGGGTTCGCTGCGGTTCGCGGCGAAGTTCGTGAAGGAATAGCCGAGCGAATAGATCAGCGGGAAAATGTTGAAGACGATCAGAAAGACCAGCGTCGGGATGATGAACAGGTTGCGGATGGTCAGATCGGACCAGCCGCGAGCGGCGGCCCTGGACGCTGGATCAAGATTGGTAAGGGCTACCGAAGCCAACTTTGTCTCCTGAAAACAGGAATGCCGGAGGGGGAAACCTCCTCCGGCATTCTGACTGCGATGCTTACTTGTAACGATTGTACTTGGTGAAGGTCGCCTTCCAGTCGGCGGCCGTCTTGTCGAGCGCCTCCTGGGCGGTGCCTTTCCCGCCGACCACGAACGGATAGATGTTCTGGTTCAGTTGATCGAGCACTTCGGCGTATTCAGGCGTTGCCCAGAAGTCTTTGACCATGAACATCGTGTCGTAGAACGCCTTGTTGTAGGGCGTCGCGTTCTGGAAGGCTTCGGACTTCAGCACGGCCTGGCTGCAGGTGTAGCCGCCGAGCTCGGCCCACTTCTTCTGGGTCTCGTCCTTGATGAACCACTCGAGGAACTTCATCGCCTCGTCCTTGTTCTTCGAATACGAGACGACCGAGATGCCCTGGCCGCCGAGCGCGGCGAAGCGCTTGCCGTCCGGGCCGGCCGGATTGGCGAAGAAGCCGGTGACGTCGGCGTAGGGGTTGGTGGCCTTGTTCACCAGCGGCGGGAAGAAGGCGAAGAAGTTCATGCTCATCGCGGCCAGGCCGCCGGTGATCGCCTGGTTGTCTTCCACGAAGAAGGTCTTGCCCCAGCCGGGAGGCGTGAACTTGTAGAGTTGCTTGTACATGTCGAGGCCGGCGGCGGCTTCCTTGGAGTTGGTGATGCCGTCGACCTTGTAGGTCGCGTAGTCGCCGAGATCGCCGCCATAGCTGAAGATGGCGCTTTCGACGCCCATCGCCATCGCGTCATAGGAATTGTCGGTGTAGATGGCCACGCCGTAGCGCTTCTGATCCGGACGGTGGAAGAACTCGGCGATGTCGCGCAGCTGCGCATAGGTCGTCGGCACCGCGAGGTCGTAGCCGTATTTGGCCTTGAAGGCTTCCTTCTCCTTCGGGTCCTCGAACCAGTCCTTGCGATAGGACCAGCCGATCGCGTCGCCTTCCAGCGGGATTGCCCAGTACTTGCTGGAACCGCCCGGGTATTCGGCGTAATACTTGATGGTCGCGGGCGCCATCACGTCGCCAAGCTTGTGCTGGTTGAAGAAGTCGGTCAGGTCGACATAGTGGCCTTGCGTCGAACCGGCGCCCAGCCATTGCGAGTCGCCGACGACCATGTCGTAGGCGTCGCCATGCGCGTTGAACTCGGTGAAGGCCTTGGTCTGGAAGTCGGGCCACGGCGTCGTCTGAACGGTGACCTTCACGCCGGTTTCGGCCGTGTAGTCGTTGACGAGTTCCTGCAGGTAGTTCGCCGGGTCCCATTCCGCCCAGAAGATGGTGAGTTCCTTATCCTGCGCGCGGACGGATGTCCCGCAGGCAAGCGCCAGCCCAATACCAGCAATCACGCTGGTCATAATCTTGCGCATAGTTTTCCTCCCTTGTGCGCATTCTACCGTCTCATGCGAGCCGGCGGCGAAGCCGGCCTTGGTAGTTCCTCCTGTGATGGCACCTCTCCGGTCCAGGCCTCCCACCCTGTCGGAAATGGATCGCAGCCTTCACTTTGATCCGCTTTATCGGTCCTAAATCTGGTATTACCAATTCCCGCTTGACGTCAAGCGCTTTCTTGGGAGGCTAGGAGCAGACGAACGAGCCCACCATTATGGCATCTGCCTGTTTTCCCTTGTTTTTCCTACTCCTTGATACGCCGACCCCTTGTGAGGGCCAGCTCACCCCATTTAACATTCAAAATCGTCCTCACAATCTGGTCGAACCAGATTTACTCGATCGTCGCCCCAGGCGCCGCAGCCATTCCTGCCGATTTCGCCTCCGATTCCGCCATTGCGGCGCGCACCAGCGCGCCTGCCGCCCACTGCGCGACCGACATCATCTCGGCGCTGTTCAGCCCCCAAATGTCCTTCAGCACCGTGACCACCTCGACGCCGAACATCAGCGACAGCGCCTGGGCAAGGCGCGTGAGCTGGCGCGGCTTCAGGCGCCCCTTGAGCGGCGCGATCGCATCCTTCAACAGGTCGACGCGATGACCGCGAATGAAGGCCGGCTCGGATCCGAGCGTGCCCGCCTGGCGCTGCGCCCATTGATCGAGGGACAGTTTCAGCGCCGCCTTGAACGTCGCCTCGAAGGCTTCGATGCGCGGCATCGCGGTCGCGAACAAATCTGCCACGCGCCGCTCGGCATCGTCGGACGTCGACTTCCAGGTAAGGATAGGGCCGAGCCCTTCATCGACCACGGCCTGCACCAGCGCCGCCTGGCTCGGGAAATACCGGTAGGCGGTGGCGCGCGACACCTCTGCCGCCTCCGCGACCTCGCTGACCGAAGGGGTCATGCCGGATTGCATCAGCCTCGTCGCCGTTTCCAGCATCAGCCGCTTTGTGCGGGCGCGCGGCCCCTTCTCGGCGGCCGGCGCCTGTGCGGCGTCATCGATGGAGGCGGCTTGTTGACGTGAGACATCCATATCAATACGATACGCGCGTCTCAAAAATTTGCAATGGCGCAATGCCGGTCAATAACGGGTCCCCACCAGCGACGAGGCTTTGCCGAGAAGCTTAAGGGTGGGCCAAAAAATACGGTCCCCACCAGCGACGAGGCTTTGCCGAGAAGCTTAAGGGTGGGGCAAAAAAGGCCGGCGGCAAAGCCAGCCATGCCGGACGGGGAACCGCGGATGAAGCGCATCTATGTGATCGGCACCGCCGACACCAAAGGCGAGGAACTCGCCTTCCTGGCCGATGCCGTCGCCAAGGCCGGCGGCGCGGTCGTCCGTGTCGATATCGGCACGCGAGGCGCGACCGTCCCGGTGGATATCCCTGCCAGCGAGGTCGCCGCGCATCATCCCAAGGGAGCCGGCGCTGTTCTCGGCATCGACGATCGCGGCACCGCCGTTGCCGGCATGGGCGCGGCCTTCGCCAATTTCATCCAGTCATGTGACGACCTCGCCGGGGTGATCGGCATCGGCGGCGGCGGCGGCACCTCGATCGTCACCGCCGGCATGCGGGCGCTGCCGCTCGGCCTGCCGAAGATCATGGTCTCGACATTGGCCTCCGGCGATACCGCGCCTTACGTCGACATCTCCGACATCATCATGATGCCGTCGGTCACCGACATGGCGGGACTGAACAGGCTCTCCCGCATTGTGCTGCACAATGCCGCCCAGGCGATCGCCGGCATGGCCGCGAAGCCCGCCTCGGCCGCCGCCGGCAAGCCGGCGCTGGGACTCACCATGTTCGGCGTCACCACGCCCTGTGTGACGGCGATCGTCGACCGATTGCGCCCCGACTATGACTGTATGGTCTTCCACGCCACCGGCACCGGCGGCCGCTCGATGGAGAAGCTCGCCGACAGCGGTCTGCTGGCCGGCGTCCTCGACATCACCACGACTGAGGTCTGCGATTTCCTGTTCGGCGGCGTGCTGCCGGCGACCGAGGATCGCTTCGGCGCGATTGCCCGCACGAAATTGCCCTATGTCGGCTCGGTTGGCGCGCTCGACATGGTGAACTTCTGGGCGCCGCCGACCACTCCGGAAAAATATCATGGACGGCTCTTCTACGAGCACAATCCCAATGTCACGCTGATGCGCACCACGGCCGAGGAATGCCGCAAGATCGGCGAATGGATCGGCGGCCGCCTCGCCCGATGCGACGGTCCGGTCCGCTTCCTGATCCCGGAAAAGGGCGTATCGGCGCTGGATATCGAAGGCGGCGCCTTCTTCGACACGGAGGCCGATGCGGCACTGTTCGACGCCATCGAGCGCACGATCGAGCCGACCAGGGGCCGCACCGTCACTCGCCTGCCGCTGCACATCAACGATCCCGCCTTCGCCAAGGCCGCGGCCGAAGCATTTCTCGACATCGCCAAGAAGTGAGACAAGACAAGCATGGCTGCCATTCCGCGCAAGGAAATCCTGGAAAAATTCCGCAACATGATCGCCGACGGCGTGCCGATCGTCGGCGGCGGCGCCGGCACCGGCCTGTCGGCCAAGGCCGAGGAAGCCGGCGGCATCGACCTGATCATCATTTACAATTCCGGCCGCTACCGCATGGCCGGGCGCGGCTCGGCCGCCGGCCTGCTCGCCTATGGCAACGCCAACGAGATCGTCAAGGAAATGGCCTATGAGGTGCTGCCGGTGGTGAAGAAGACGCCGGTGCTGGCCGGCGTCAACGGCACCGACCCCTTTGTCATCATGCCGCTGCTGCTCACAGAGCTGAAGACGATGGGCTTTTCCGGCGTACAGAATTTTCCGACCGTCGGCCTGTTCGACGGCACCATGCGCCAGAGCTTCGAGGAGACCGGCATGGGTTTTGGGCTCGAGGTCGACATGATCGCCGAGGCGCGCAAGCTCGACCTGCTCACCACGCCCTACGTCTTCAACCCCGACGAGGCGCGCGCCATGACGAAAGCCGGCGCCGATATCATCGTCGCCCATATGGGCGTCACCACCGGCGGCTCAATCGGCGCCACTTCGGCGAAAACGCTCGACGCCTGCGTCAAGGAAATCGACGCCATTGCCGATGCCGCGCGCTCGGTTCGCAAGGACGTCATCCTGCTTTGCCATGGCGGGCCGATCTCGATGCCCGACGACGCGCGCTACATTCTCGAACGCTGCGAGGGCTTGCATGGCTTTTACGGCGCAAGCTCGATGGAACGGCTGCCGGCGGAAGCGGCGATCGCCAGGCAGACGGCGGATTTCAAGGCGGTCGCGCTTCGCGACCGGAAGACAGAAGCAAAGAAAAGGAAGGGATGAGGCAATGGGCGACAGGAGCATGGTGTTCGTCTATCCGAAGGATGTCAGCGCCTTCGGCTTCGACTGGGGCAAGCTGTCGCTGACCGTCGCGCCGGAAGTGAATGGCGCCGAACGCTTCTCCGGCGGCGTCGTCGACTTGCCGCCGGGCCAAGGCCACACCCGCCACAACCATCCGGGCGCCGAAGAGATCATCTTCGTCATCTCCGGCAATGGCGAGCAGATGGTCGAGGATGAGAAAGGCAATCCGGTGGTGGCGGAAGTCGGCCCCGGCTGCACCATCTATGTGCCGGAAAGCCGCTTCCATTCGACGCTCAACACCGGCGACCAGCCGATGCAGCTCTTCGTCGTCTATTCGCCCGCCGGACCGGAGCTGGCGCTGCGCGACCTGCCTGATTTCAAGCTGCTGCCGGCGGGTCAGTAACAGTCTTTGCTTCTCCCCATTCTACGGGGAGAAGGTACCCGAAGGGCGGATGAGGGCAGCGCCGACCTTCTCCTTAAGAAATCCCGCCCCTGTTCCACCCACGTCCGCGGTCGCCGAACATCACATAGCCGGCGTCAGTGACGGCCACCGTGTCCTCCAGCTTGATGAAGCCGCGTGTCGGATGAAGCATGGTGGTCTCGACCGACAGCACCATGTTCTTCTCCAGCGGCTTTGCCGCATAGGTGCCCTCATAGGCGACCGGGTGATTGGTCATCAGGAACGGCGCCTCATGCGTGATCAGCCCCATGCCGTGCGCGAAGAAATCCGTGTAGGCCGCGACCTTGGATGCCTTCAGAACGCTCTCGGCATGCGCGATCATGTCGCCGCCCAGTATGCCGGCCTTGACCTTGGAAAAGGCCGCCTGCTGCACGGCTTCAACTTCAGCCAGAAGATCCTCCAATTCCGCATCCGGCTCGCCAAGCACGCCCATGCGGCAGAGGTCGCCGATATAGCCGTGATAGTTGCCGCCGGAATCGATCGACAACACCTCGCCCTTCTTCCACGCCTGGCTGGACGCCGCGCGGTTGTGGCTGGAACCCAGCGTCAGCAGGCAGTATTCGAAATGCGCGCCGCGATTGGTCTCCTCGCGCCTCAGCCGCTCGATGATGTCGGTCTTGCTGGTGCCCTCCCGCGCCCAGCCAATCGTCGCCAGCATGGAATCGGTGATCAGCTCGGAAGCGATGCGCAGCTGTTCGAGTTCCGCCTCGGTCTTGATGGCGCGCATACGCTCCAGCATGTCGGTCGCGTCGATCAGCTTTGCATCCGGCAGCGCCTTGCGGATCAGCGTGTAGGCGTCCGACGGCAGGAAGGCCGGCTCGATGCCGATGCGGGCGGCTTGCTTGCCGATCTGTTTGAGATGCTCCACCGCCAGATTGGCGGCATCGAGCGTGCCCCAGCAGGCGGCATGCAAGGTCGGCGTCCAGAACGGATGATTCTGATGTTCGCCGCCTTCCATCTTGTTGCCGATATATGCCGCATGTTCCGGCCCGCCCTTCTCGTAAAGGACGATCGGCAAATAGCGGCTGTGACCGATCGCATCCATCGCCGCGAAGAAGATGAACTTGTAGCCGCCGAGCAAATATTGCGTGTTATGTTTGGAGGTGGCGAAGAGCACGTCAATGCCGGCCTCTTCCATCAGCCGATCCACCCGCGACTGATCGAATGGGATATTGCTGACCTCGGTTTTGCCCGGAGCGATGTTCATCTGCCTCTCCCTGTTTTCATCGGCCGCAGGAGCGCCGAAAGTCATGATGTATGGCTGTTGGCCAAATCTGCATCTTTTTGGCCACTCTGGTCCAGCCAGAATTGATCACTTTCCCGCCAAAGCCGGTTTCCGTCCAAATCCCGATCGCGCTTGTCTGTAATCTGGTCCTACCAGATAAGAGCATGAGAGCCTCCGTCGGCTGGCTGGTCCAGCGGACGGAAATTTCAAAGCCAAGCCATGATGCGCCAAATCCGTCTCTGGCGAAACCTTTGCCAAGGGCCATAATCACCGGATTGCCGCGCCTGCCACGGCGCGAAGAGGGGAGTTTGAGCGATGTCCGAATTGACGATTTCACGCCGCGGCCTATTGGCCGGCTCGGCGCTGCTGCTGGCCTCCACTGCGCTTCCGACCATCGGCCTTGCGCAGACGCCCAAGAAGGGCGGCCGGCTGATCGTCGCCGCGGATTCCGAGCCGCGCAACCTCAACCCGGCGATCGTCGCCTCCAATGGCGTCTTCTTCATCTCCAGCAAGATCGTCGAGACGCTGGCCGAAGCCGCCTTCGACGGCAAGGACGGGCTGCAGCCGCGGCTGGCGCTTTCCTGGGAAGGCGCTGCCGACGGCCTGTCGGTGACCTTCAAATTGCGCGACGGCGTCAAATGGCATGACGGCAAGCCCTTCACTTCCGCCGACGTCGCCTTCTCGGCGCTGCAGATCTGGAAGCCGCTGCAAAATCTCGGCCGCACCGTGTTCAAGGACCTGGAGGCCGTCGACACGCCGGACGCCCTTACCGCAATCTTCAAGTTCGCCAAGCCGACCCCGTTCCAGCTGATCCGCAACGCGTTGCCGGCGCTGTCGAGCGTCGTGCCGAAGCACCTCTATGAGGTGGGCAAGATCGAGGAGAACCCGGCCAACAATGCGCCGGTCGGCACCGGTCCGTTCAAATTCGCCGAATACAAGGCGGGGCAATATTACCGGCTGACAAGGAACGACGCCTATTGGGGCAAGGACGAGCCCTATCTCGACGAGATCGTCTACCAGGTGCTCCCTGATCGCACGTCCGCCGCAGCGGCGCTCGAGGCGGAAGAGATCCAGCTCGCCGCCTTCTCCGCCGTGCCGCTCGCCGACCTCGACCGCATTTCCAAGGTGCCAGGCCTGAAGGTCATCACCAAGGGCTATGAGGGGCTGACCTACCAGCTCGTCGTCGAGATCAACCACCGCCGCAAGGAGCTGGCCGATCTGAAAGTGCGGCAGGCGATCGCGCATGCCATCGACAAGGATTTCGTCGTCAAGACGATCTTCCTCGGCTACGCCGCGACCGCAACCGGCCCGGTGCCGAAGAACGATCCGCAATTCTACACCGCCGACGTGCCGACCTATCCTTTCGACGTCGTCAAGGCCAATGCGCTCCTCGACCAAGCCGGCTACAAGCGCGCCGACGACGGCAAGCGCTTTGCGCTGAAGCTGTTGCCGGCGCCTTACTTCAACGAGACGAAGCAGTTCGGCGATTACCTGCGCCAGGCACTCGCAGCGATCGGCATCGACGCCGAGATCGTCAACAACGACTCCACCGCGCACATCAAGGCCGTCTACACCGACCACGCCTTCGACCTCGCCGTCGGCCCGCCGGTGTTCCGCGGCGACCCGGCGATCTCGACCACCATCCTGGTGCAGAGCGGCATTCCCGACGGCGTGCCCTTCTCCAACCAGGGCGGCTACAAGAACGCCGAGCTCGACGCGCTGATCGCGAAAGCATCGGAGACACTCGATCCGTCGGCCCGCACGGAGCTCTACAAGGAATTCCAGAAGAAGGTCGCGGCCGATTTGCCGCTGATCAACGTCGCCGAGTGGAGCTTCATCTCTGTCGCCCGCGATACGGTCGGCAACATCGCCAACAACCCGCGCTGGGCGGTATCGAACTGGGCGGACACCTATTTGGCCGGCTGATCTCCTTGCGGATCGGCTGCCGGGGTGCTCAGCTTTGAGAATGAGAGTTCCTTCGCGCCCCCCTCTGTCCTGCCGGACATCTCCCCCTCTAGGGGGGAGATT
>NZ_JAIUHI010000029.1:0-47210 GCF_020165035.1 Mesorhizobium sp. CA6
TCCTCTACCCCGTCGATCGGGGGAGAGGTGGCTCGGCGAAGCCGAGACGGAGTGGGGGTCGACCAGCGCTACATGAGGGGCGCGGAAGCTGCCAATCGGGAAGATGCCCGGCAGGGCAGAGGGGGGCGCGAGGGATCGCCAGCGCTGACGGCGCAAGCCGCTGCAACCGCTCAATCCCCAAGCGGCAGCTTCGGATCGTCGACCTTCAGCGTGTTCACGCTCTGCTTGATGCGGCGCAGATTCTCCAGCACTTTCGGCCCGCGCGATTCCGCCACCGTGGTGGCGATCATGTCTAGGATGGCCAAAAGCGCGTAGCGCGACGAGGTCGGCTTATAGATGTTGCCGTCCTCGACCGACTGCAAAAGGATCACCGTGTCGGCGACCTTGGCCAGGGCCGAATCCGGCGCGGTGATGGCGACGGTCGCCGCGCCATATTGCTGCGCAACCTCGACCGCCTCGATCACCGAGCGCGCATAGCCCGAGACGGAGAAGGCAAGCAGCGTCGTCTCGGGCGTCGCGACGGCGGCATACATGCGCTGCAGCTGGCCGTCGGTCTGGGCGAGCGCCGAGAGGCCTAGCCGGAACAGCCGGTTCTGCATCTCGGTCGCCATCATCGAGGAGATGCCGCCTGAGCCGATGCACAGCACATTGCCGGAAGCCGCGATGCGGGCGGCGACATCCATCAGCGTCGTCATGTCGAGGTTTTCGCTGGCGCGCTGGATGGCAGCGATCGCCGCCTCGGTGATCGCCGAGGCGATGCGCTGCTCGCGCGCGTCGCGGCTGAGCGGCTCCGGCGACAGATACTGGCCGCCGATGGCGATCGCCTGCGCCAGGTAGAACTTGAAATCGCGAAGACCCTCGCAGCCTAGATTGCGGCAGAAGCGGGTGACGGTCGGCTCGCTGACGCCGACGCGCGCGGCGATCTCCGAGATCGCGGCCTTCGAGGCGAAATCAAGATCGGAAAGCACCAAGCCCGCCAACCGGCGGTCCGACTTGGTGCCGTCCTGCGATATCAATTGCAGGCGGGTGATGATGTCGGCCGGGGTCTTCATGTCATCATCTCAGAGCGGCAGGCCCGTCGCCTTGTCGAAGAGGTGGATGTTGCGCGGATCGACGCTCACCGGCAGCCGGTCGCCGGGCTTCACCTGCAGCCGGTCGCGGAACACCGCGCGCACCGTGTCGTCGCCGACGAAGCCATAGACATGCGTTTCCGAGCCGGTCGGCTCGACGACATCGACCTTGATGGCGAGGGCATCGTCCGCGGCGCCGACCACGAAATGCTCGGGCCGGATGCCGGCCTCGACCGCGTCGCTGCCGGACGTAGCCTTGTCCGGGAGCGCCAGACGGCCGCCGCCTGTCGTTTCAAACCAGGACTTGGCTCCGGCGGTCTTCAGCGCGCCGGAGACGAAGCTCATCGAAGGCGAGCCGATGAAGGCGGCGACGAATTTGTTGGCCGGCCGGTCGTAGAGCTCCAGCGGCTGCCCGACCTGCTGGATGCGGCCGCGATCCATCACCACGATGCGGTCGGCCATGGTCATGGCCTCGATCTGGTCGTGGGTGACGTAGACGATGGTCGATTTCAGCCGCTGGTGCAGCGCCTTGATCTCGGTGCGCATCTGCACGCGCAGCTGCGCGTCGAGATTTGAAAGCGGCTCGTCGAATAGGAAGACCGAAGGCTCGCGCACGATGGCGCGGCCCATGGCGACGCGCTGGCGCTGGCCGCCCGACAATTGCCGTGGATAGCGGTCGAGATAGGAGAAGAGGTTGAGCACGCCCGACGCCTTCTTGACCTTGTCCTCGATCGCGGCGCGCGTCTCGCCGCGGATTTTCGGGCCGAAGCCGATATTCTCCGAAGCCTTCAAATGCGGGAACAGCGCGTAGGACTGGAACACCATGGCGATGTTGCGTTTCTGCGGCGGCAGCTCGTTGGCACGCGTGCCGCCGATGAGGAGATCGCCTGAGGTGATCGTCTCCAGACCTGCCAGCATGCGCAGCAAAGTGGACTTGCCGCAGCCGGACGGGCCGACCAGCACGACGAACTCGCCGGTCCGGATGTCGAGATTGATGTCCTCGAGTATTTTGTGCTGGCCATAGGATTTCGACAGGTTGCGGAACTGGACGTCGGTCATTGTCACGCTCCCAAAATGTCGTCGATGAAAGGCAGGTAGCCGGCTGTCAGTCCCGCGTCCACGGGGACCACGGCACCTGTTATGCCGGAAGCGCGCTCGGAGGCAAGGAAGGCGACGGCCTCCGCCACTTCCGACGCGTTGACGATGCGGCCGAGCGGATAGAGCCGCTTCAATCTGCCAAGAATCTTGGGATCCTTGGCGAGGCGATGGTCCCAGGCGGCGGTGCGGATCGAGCCTGGGCACACGACATTGGCGCGCACGCCGCTGCGGCCAAGCTCGACGGCGATCGACTTGGCATAGGCGTTGATGCCGGCCTTGGCGGCGGCATAGGCCGGATTGCCGAAATGCGCGATGGCGTTGACCGAGGAGATGAAGACGACGCTGCCCGAGCCGCGCTTGGACATCGCCTTGATCAGCGGATCGGCGAAGGTCATCACGCCGGTCAAATTGAGGTCGAGCTCCTCTTCGATCTTGTCCGCCGTCAGCGCCTTCAACGTTTCGGCGCGCGTCCAGCCGGCATTGTTGATCAGGATATCGGGAACGCCGTCCTTGTCGAGCAGCGCGGGTATCGCCGCTTCGATCGAGGCCCGGTCGAGCAGGTTGAAGACATGGCGCGACGCGATATGCGGGCTGGCCAGAGCTTCCACCGATTGGTCGCAGCCGACGACGCGCGCGCCGCGCTCGGCTATGAGCTCGACGATCGCCGAACCGAGGCCGCCGCCGGCGCCGGTGACGACAACGGTTCTGCCCTCGAAATCGGCCTTTGATACCACGATGCGCGCTCCTCCGCCGTGCCAGACAGCGACGGAACGCTATCCAACAAAATGTAATTTAGCAACATGATAAACTGCTTGCATTGGGCATAACCCTCGATAATGTAGGAAAGTAACATAAATCCTGTGCCTCTAGGCCAGGCGCGAATGCGCATCAATGGGAGAGATCAGATGAGCCTTGCGAAGTGGACTGTCGGCCTGTTGGCCGGAATGAGCATGCTGGCTTTTGCGGCACCTGCCGGTGCCGGCGAGGTGCGCGTCACCGTCGCCGAATACAGCGCCAAGACCGGTCCCTATTTCGAAGCGGTGAAGAAGGAGTTCGAGGCGGCCAATCCCGGCATCACCATCAAGTATGAAGTGGTGCCGTGGGACGTGCTTTTGCAGAAACTCACCACCGACATCACCGCCGGCACCAATGCCGATCTTTCGATCATCGGCACGCGCTGGCTGATCGATTTCGTGCAGCAGGGTGTCGCCGAGCCGCTCGACAGCTACATCAAGCCGGAGTTCAAGGACCGCTTCATCGACACCTTCCTGCAGCCCTCGATCATGGACGGCCACACCTACGGCCTGCCGATCGCGGCTTCGGCCCGCGCCATGTATTACAACAAGGAACTGTTCGAGAAGGCAGGCATCGCCAAGCCGCCGGCCACCTGGGCCGAACTGCAGGAGGACGCGCGCAAGATCAAGGCTCAGGGCGCCTTCGGCTACGGCCTGCAAGGCAAGGAGATCGAGACCGACGTCTATTACTACTACGCGATGTGGTCCTTCGGCACCGAAATCCTCAACAAGGACGGCACCTCCGGCTTGAGCACGCCCGGCGCGCTCGAGGCCGCCAAGCTTTACAAGTCGATGATCGACGAGGGCCTGACCGAACCGGGTGTGACCTCCAACAACCGCGAGGACGTGCAGAACCTGTTCAAGCAGGGCAAGGTCGGCATGATGATCACCGCGCCGTTCCTGTCCAACCAGATCAAGGAAGAGGCGCCGAAGCTGAAATACGGCGTCGCCGCCATCCCCGCCGGCCCGACCGGTGCGCGCGGCACCTATGGCGTCACAGACTCCATCATCATGTTCAAGAACTCCAAGAACAAGGACGAGGCCTGGAAGCTGCTCGACTTCCTGTTCACCAAGGAGCAGCGCGCCAAGTTCACGCAAGGCGAGGGCTTCCTGCCGGTGAACAAGGAAGAGGCGAAGATGGAATATTACGTCAACAACGCCGACCTCGCCGCCTTCACCGCGCTTCTGCCCGACGCCCGCTTCGCGCCGGTCATCCCGGGCTGGGAAGAGATCGCCCAGATCACGTCGGACGCCATGCAGAAGATCTATCTCGGCAGCGCCACGCCGGAAGCGGCCTTGAAGGAGGCCGCCGACAAGGCCAACGCCGTCCTGACGAAGAAATAGGGCGTATCTCCCTGCGCCCGTGGCGCGCTCCACCCGTCGGAGCGCGCCACACCTTTGGGAACCTACGTCGGCGCCGCCCCAGCCAGCCTCCTTCCTCTCCCTCCGGAGGGGGGAGAGGTGGCTCGGCGAAGCCGAGACGGAGTGGGGGAACCACCTGGCAACCGCCGCGAACGGACATACGAAGGGCACTCGGCGCAAGCATCGCCTGCCTTGCGCCAAGGGTCGACCCCCACTCCGTCGAGCTGCGCTCGACACCTCTCCCCCGATCGACGGGGGAGAGGAAGGGGCTCTTCCGCAACTGCCGCGGAGGACAGGCAGACAGGTGAGGGGCGGCGCCTGGAAGGAATTCGAAACTGAGCGCCTGGCAAGACAGATGAGAATTGGCACCCCCTCGAAGCCGCGCAACGCGATACAAACCAGCCGATGCAGAATCGTTTCCTGCCCTATCTGCTGACGCTGCCCAGCCTGTTCCTGGCGGCGGTGGTGATCTTCTGGCCGGTCTGGGACCTGATCCAGATCTCGACCCATGACGTCAACCGCTTCGGTCAGTTGCGCGAGTTCAGCGGTCTCGCCAATTTCGCGGCGCTCGCCGCCGATCCCGATTTTGTCGCCGCGCTCTGGCGCACCGCGCTGTGGACGGTGCTGGTCGTCGGCGGCGCGCTGCTTTTGTCGATCCCGGTGGCGATCATCCTCAACACCGACTTCTACGGCCGCGGCCTCGCCCGCGTCATCATCATGCTGCCCTGGGCGGTGTCGCTGACCATGACCGCGGTGGTCTGGCGCTGGGCGCTCAACGGCGAAAGCGGCATGCTGAATTCGGCGCTGATGAAGCTCGGCCTGATCAGCCAGAACATCCAGTGGCTGGCGAGCGCCGAGACCGCCTTCCCGATGCAGGTGCTGATCGGCATATTGGTGACGGTGCCGTTCACCACAACGATCTTCCTCGGCGGCCTGTCATCGATCCCCGACGATCTCTACGAGGCGGCGGCACTCGAGGGCGCGACGCCCTTGCAGCAGTTCCGCGAGATCACCTTTCCGCTGCTGAAACCCTTCATCAACATCGCGATCGTGCTCAACACCATCTATGTCTTCAACTCCTTCCCGATCATCTGGGTGATGACTCAAGGGGGGCCAGCGAACTCGACCGACATATTGGTCACGCATCTCTACAAGCTCGCCTTCCGGATCGGCAAGCTGGGCGAGGCTTCCGCCGTCTCGCTGGTGATGTTCGCGATCCTGCTCGTCTTCACCATGATCTATGTGCGCCTTGCCATGCGGGAGCAGCGCGCATGACCCCTAAGATGAAACGCACCATCATCGCCTGGCTGCTGCTGGCTCCATTGATCGCGGTGACGATCTTTCCCTTCGCGGTGATGTTCCTCACCGCCGTCAAGCCGCGCACCGAAGTACTGACGCCCACCTGGTGGCCAAGCGAATTCCGCTGGTCGAATTTCGCCGACATGTGGGTGGCGACCGGTTTTGGCCAGGCGCTCGTCAACTCGCTCTATGTCTCGGCGCTGGCGACCATCGGCGCGATCCTGATCTCGGTGCCGGCGGCCTACGCCATGTCGCGCTTCCGCTTTGCCGGCTATGGCGCCTTTCGCCAGTTCCTTTTGATCTCGCAGATGATATCGCCGATCGTGCTGGTGCTTGGCCTGTTCCGGCTGATGGCGGCCTGGGGCTTGGTCGAGAGCACCACCGCGCTCGGCTTCATCTACATGGCCTTCAACGTCGCCTTCACGGTCTGGATGCTGCAGAGCTATTTCGATACCATCCCGCGCGACCTCGAGGAGGCCGCCTGGATGGAGGGCGCCGGTCGCTGGCTGACCTTGCGCAAAGTGTTCCTGCCGCTCTGCCTGCCGGCGATCGCGGTGACGGCGATCTTCACCTTCATCAACGCCTGGAACGAGTTCGTCGTGGCGCTCACCATGCTGCGCAGCCAGGAAAGCTACACGCTGCCGATCCAGGTTTTCTCGCTGGTCGCCGGCCGCTATACGATCGAATGGCACCATGTCATGGCCGCCACCCTGCTGGCGACACTGCCGGTGGCGATCCTCTTCATCTGGCTGCAGCGCTACCTCGTCCGCGGATTGGCGCTCGGCGCGGTCAAATAGCTATCCCCGCAATTCCAGGAAAAGTGCGCAGCGGTTTTCCGTCCAGAATTGCGAAAAACAAAAGGTCCTCACGGAGCATTCATGCGCATCTTCACCGCCTCGCTGGCGACGGAAACCAACACCTTCTCGCCGGTGCCGACCGACCGGGCTTCCTTCGAGATGGCCTTCTATGCCGGCCCCGGAAAACATCCGGAGACGCCGACGCTCTGCTCCTCGCCGATCGTGGCGCTGCGCAAGCGCGCGGCGAAGGAAGGGCTGACCGTCATCGAAGGCACCGCCACCTGGGCGGAGCCCGGCGGTCTGGTGCAGCGGCAGACCCATGAAGCGCTGCGCGACGAGATCCTCGATCAGCTCAAGGCCGCCTTGCCGGTCGATGCGGTGATCCTGGGATTGCATGGCGCCATGGTGGCGCAAGGCTATGACGATTGCGAAGGCGATCTGTTGGAGCGCGTGCGCGCCATCGTCGGCCCGAAAGTGGTGATTGCCTCGGAGTTCGATCCGCACAGTCATTTGACGCCGAAACGCGTCGCAGCTTGCGACATCATGGCCTACTTCCTCGAATTCCCGCACACCGATTTCTACGAGCGCGGCGAGCACGTGGTCGAGCTCGGCCTTGCCGCGGCGCGCGGCGAGATCAAGCCGGTGATCTCGACCTTCGACTGCCGCATGATCCAGGTGCTGCCGACCAGCCGCGAGCCGATGCGCTCATTCGTTGACAAGATCAAGGCGCTGCATGGCAAGGACGGCGTGCTGTCGGTCTCGGTCATCCACGGCTTCATGGCGGCCGACGTGCCCGAAATGGGCACGCGCATCCTGGTCGTGACCGACAATGACAAGGAAAAGGGCGACAAGCTCGCCGAAACGCTCGGGCGCGAGCTCTACGCCTTGCGTGAGAAGACGGCCATGACAATGCTGTCTGCATCCGCAGGCATCCAGCAGGCGCTAGCCGTGCGCGCCGAGCGCAAGGACAAACCCGTCGTGATCGCCGACATCTGGGATAATCCGGGCGGCGGCGTGCCGGGCGACGGCACCATTGTGCTGCGCGAGCTGCTTTCGCGCGGCGTGGGCAAGGTCGGCGTGGCAACGATCTGGGATCCGGTCGCGGTCACCTTCTGCCACGCGGCCGGCGAGGGCGCGGTCATCGACCTGCGCTTCGGCGGCAAGGCCGGCCCTCAGGCCGGCGAGCCGATCGATGCCCGCGTCAGGGTGCTGAAGACAACCAACGAAGGTTGGCAGAGTTTCGGACCAAGCCGGGTGACGCTGGGGCCGTCGGCGGTGGTTCGCATCGAAGGTACCGAGGTCGACGTCATCTTGAACACCAACCGCACCCAGACTTTCGAGCCGGATATCTTTTCCAACATCGGCATCGATCCGCTGTCGAAGGATGTCCTCCTGATCAAGTCGACGAACCATTTCTACGCCGGCTTCGCGCCGATCGCTGCCGAGATCATCTATGTGGCTGCGCCGAGTTCTTATCCGAGCAATCCGGCGGTGACGGATTACAAGAAACTGACGCGGCCGATCTGGCCGAGAGTGGCTGATCCGTGGCGCGCTTCCCCTTCTCCCCTTGTGGGAGAAGGTGGCCGCGAAGCGGCCGGATGAGGGGTGTTCCAGCGGAGTGAGGCGCTGGCGTTCCCTGGAGCACCCCTCATCCGTCTCGGCGCTGCGCGCCGATCCACCTTCTCCCACAAGGGGAGAAGGGAAGATGCGCTACACCAATCCCCGCTTCACCATCATCGCCTCAGGCGAAGGCATCTTGCCACGGAACGCCGTATAAAGCTCTTCCGGGTCCTTTGAGCCGCCGGCGGCATAGATGTTCTTCCGAAGCCGCTCGGCGAGTTCCGGATTGAAGGCATCGCCCGTCTCCTCGAAAGCCGAGAAGGCGTCGGCGTCGAGCACTTCCGACCACATGTAAGAATAATAGCCGGCTGAATAACCGTCGCCGGCGAAGACATGGCCGAAATGCGGAGTGCGGTGACGCATCGCGATCGTGTCGGGCATGTGCAGCTTTTCCAGCGTTTCAGCCTCGTATCGAAGCGGCTCGGCGGGCGCGTCAGGTCGCGCATGATAGGCCATGTCGATCAGCGCCGAAGCGGTGAACTCGACCGTGGCGAAACCGGCGCCGAAGGTGCGGGCGGCGAGCATCTTGTCGAGCAACGCCTTCGGCATCGGCTTGCCGGTCTTGACGTGCAGCGCATGCTTTTCCAGCACCGCCGGCACGGTCAGCCAGTGCTCATAGAGCTGCGAGGGCAGTTCGACGAAGTCGCGGCTGACCGAAGTGCCGGAGACCGACGGCCAGGTCACGTCGGTCAGCATGCCGTGCAGCGCATGGCCGAACTCGTGAAACAGCGTCTTGGCCTCATCGACCGACAGAAGCGCCGCCTCGCCGGCCGGCGGCTTGGCGAAGTTCATGATGTTGTAGATCACCGGCTTGGCGCCCGGGCCAAGCTTATAGCCCGACCGCAGCGCGCTCATCCAGGCGCCGGAGCGTTTTGAGGGCCGCGCGAAATAATCGGCGAGGAACAGGCCGCGTTCGCTGCCGTCGGCATTCTTCACCACGAAAACACGCGCATCGGGATGCCAGGCTGTTATGCCCTTCTTCTCTTCGAAGGTAATGCCGAACAGGCGTGTCGCGACATCGAAGCAGGCTTCGATGACACGTTCGAGCTGCAGGTAAGGCTTCAGCTCCGCTTCGTCGAAGGCGAATTTCTCGGCACGCAGCTTCTCCTGGTAGAAGCGCCAGTCCCAGGCCGCGAATTTCTCGTTGCTGCCGGCTTCCGCCGCCAGCCGCTCCAGCTCCTTCTGGTCGGCGGCCGCTTTTTCCAGGGCTTTCTCCCACACGGGATCGAGCAGCTCGTGGACGGCTTTCGGCGTCTTCGCCATCGTATCGTCGAGCTTCAGCGCCGCGAAAGAACCGTAGCCCAGCAGCTTCGCCTTCTCGGCGCGCAGCTTCAGCATGTCGCGCACGACATCGGTGTTGTCGGAGGCGCCGCCATTCTGGCCGCGCATGATGAAGGCTTTGAACGCGATCTCGCGCAGGTCGCGGCGCTCCGAGAAGGTCGAGAACGGCTCGTAGATCGAGCGCGACAGCGTCACCGCGTAGCGGCCCTTCTGGCCGCGCATCTCGGCCGCTTCCGCCATCGCGCTCTTCAAGAAGTCCGGCAGGCCGGCAAGGTCGGCCTCGTCGAGGAACAGCGCCCAGTCGCGCTCGTCGGCGAGCACGTTCTGGCCGAATTTGGTGCCGAGCGAGGAGAGTTCCTCGTTGATGGCCGCGAGCCGCTTCTTGCCGTCGGCATCGAGCTTGGCGCCCGAACGGACAAAGCCCTTCCAGGTCTTTTCCAGGACACGCAGCGTTTCGGCATCAAGCTTGAGGCTGTCGCGCCGCTGGTAGAGATCGTCGATGCGGGCAAACAGTTTTTCGTTCATCGAGATCGCCGAGAAATGCCGCGACATCTTTGGCGAAACCTCGCGCTCCATCGCCTGGATCGTGTCGTTGGTATGAGCGCCGGCGCGGCACCAGAAGATCGACGAGACACGGTCGAGCGCCTCGCCGGCAAGCTCGAGCGCGGCAAGCGTGTTCTCGACGGTCGGCATCTCGCTGTTACCGGCGATCGCGTCGATCTCGGCCTGATGCGCCGCCAGCGCCGCGTCGAAGACCGGCCCGAAATCATTGTCGCCGATTCGCGAGAAATCCGGCAGGCCTAGCGGCCCTTGCCAGACGGTCAGCGGATGGGCGGCGAGATCGACGGTTTTTGAAGATGACATGTGCATTCCGGTGAGCTGATTTGGAGGCGGGCTGCCCCGGATGTAGAGCGATGCCGCGCAGCGTGCAACAAGGGTCGCTCCACGATTCGCCATAGAGCATTCAAGGGAAAGGCGGTTCGCCGTTTTCCCTGAAACGGTGAAATGCGCTGGTCCATCGCAAACGCTGGAGATTGGCTGAAGCCTCTCAACCTCGTCATCCACGGGCGGAGCGACGCGAAGCGGAGCGCAGACCCGAGGATCCATTCCGTGACCTTGGCCGAGGAATGCAGCGGAGCAGAATTCTGCACCGTGGCAACGCTCGGAAGTCACGGAATGGATTCTAGGGTCTGCGCGCGTCGCTTCGCTCCTTGCTCAGCCCTAGAATGACGACCTGACAAGCGCGTCAGCCAATCTTCAAGAATGCCGCCTACCAACGCAAACACTAATAGGCGCTGCAATCCTGCGCCACCGCCGTCTGCGTGCTGACGACGATCCGCCCGCCAGCGATGGTAAAAGTCTCGCGCATCAGCGTGTCGTTGCTGGGGAAGTCGTAGCAGGCGAGCACCGTGGTCTCGCCATTCTCGCTCTTTTCGACGCGATGACGGATCGCGGCGCCCGCCACCGCGCTCTGCCATTCGTCAATCGAGGCGATGAAATCCTGCTTGGTCTGCACGACGCCCATGTCGTCCAGCTTCATGCGCACGTCGTCGGAAAGCAGGTCGGACAATTCTGTGCGGTCGGCGATCAGCAGTGCCGAATACCAGCGGTCGATGATGGCGCCGTCATCGGCGGCGGCACGGATGAGCGAGGACATGAGCAGCGCCGCCGCGAGAAGGAACCTCCGCCAGGTCCGGTGCATCACGCCTCCCTTACAACTCGGGCCGCTGGAAATCGCCGGTTTCCTTGTTCATCACCCACAGCTCCCCGGTCGAGATGTCGAACCATGCGCCGTAGAGCGTGAGCTTGCCCTTGCCCTCAAGGATCGAGACGCAGGGAAAAGTCCTGAGATTGGCGATGGAGTAGCGGATGGAAATACGCTCCAGCGCCGTTTGCCGCTCGGTCGCCGTCATGAAGGTGCTGGACGAGACAGTCTCGGCGGCAGGCGCGATCAGGCTCATCCATTTGCCGATGAAATCGCCGGGCGACAGCGGCGCAAAGTTCGTGTCGAGCGCGGCACGGATGCCGCCGCAGCGGCCATGGCCCATCACCACGATGTTCTTCACCTTCAGGCTCTGCACGGCGAATTCCAACGCGGCCGATGTCGAGTGATATTCGCCGTCCGGCTCATAGGGCGGCACCAGATTGGCGACATTGCGCAGCACGAAGAGCTCGCCGGGGCCGGCATCGAAGATCGCTTCCGGCGCCGAGCGCGAATCGCAGCACGCGACGATCATCGTCTCGGGCGCCTGGCCTTCGCGCGCCAGAGAGCGATAGCGGTCGCTTTCCGAGGGATAGCGGCCGGCCATGAAGTTGCGATAGCCGGCGAGGAGGTGCTCAGGGAGGTGAGGCATGGGCGGCGTCTGGGCCTTTTCCGGGTTGGATGCGGCACGAATGTCGGTGTTCGAGCGATGTCTGCCTGAAGTCTGGGAAAGCCTCTAGCGGCAAAAGTCGGTCGCGAGCAATGCCGAATTGCGGATGAGCCCGTCGCAATCGCGATGCGGCATTCATGGCTTCGTCACACCCAGATGGCAACGGGAATCCCGAAACGATCGGTCAATGGCGGATCTGGAGAAGGTTTTGCCTCGCCGCCGGCGATACGCCCGGCAATCAGCATCATCGCCGCCGCGTCGAGGAAGTCGTCGCTCGCCGCGCCGCGTGGCGGCGCCTGGTCGAGAAAGGCTTTCCTGTAGCCATGCCGGCAAAGCAGCGCCTTGCGCTCCTCCATGCCGGCCGGGTTGACCGCTCCCTTGATCTTCTTCGGCAAGGCCATCGCCGTGCCGCTGTTCAGCCGGCAGAACGCCACTTCCGGATGCGATTCGAAGATGCGGCCACGCAAATCGGGCCGCGAGATCAACAGCTGATCGATCTCGCGGATCTTCGAAAAGATACCGAAAGCCTGGATGGAAACGCCGCGCGGCGGGTCGGAGGTCTCCAATGCCGCCGCGCTTGCCAGCCGATGCGCCGCATACCAGGCCTCGATCGTGGTGAAGCCGCTGGTATCGGCATAGAGCGCCGCCCGCGAGGGGATGGCGAACACGCTGGATTGCCGCGCCCCGAGCAGCGGCCGCACCAGCGCTTCCGGCCCGCGACCTCCCTTGCGCGAAAAATCCGGCAGGCCGATCGGCATGTCGACGGCGATCGTTGCATCCGGCAGCGCGTCGAGCAGCGCCTGGAAGCTCGGGAAGACCGAGACCGACGGCGCGGCGTCCGCTTCGCGGTGGACGGCGATCCAGCCGGCCTTGCAGCCGTCGATGCCTGCGAGCTTCACGCCCGCTTGTCCCGCCCGGGATGCAGGAGATGGCGTAGCTGCACCATGGCCATGGGGTGCGACAGGCTCTGCGCGTCGGTTTCGAGCTGCAGCTCGTCGCCGCCGCGTTTCGCGGTGCGAGCGAGGATCTCGTAGACGGCGGCGGTGGTCGATTGCAGCGCCTTGACCGGCGGCTGGCCAGAGAGAACGCGCGCCAGATAGACGGCGGCCGTCAGGTCGCCCAGCCCGTTTGGCGGCTTCTCGATCACGCGGTGCTCGGCAAGCAGCGCCTGGCTGCCGTCGAGCAGGAAATTGCCGGTGCCGCCCGCCATCATCGCGGGCGCCGAGGTCACCAGCATGGTCGAAGGGCCGGCGTGAAGTGCCGCCGCCGTCACCGCCTTGATGTCGGGCAGCGGCGCGCCCGCCATCCATTCCAGCTCATAGCGGTTGGGCGTGGCGATATCCGCGATCGGCATCAATTTGTCGCGCATGGCGGCCGCCGTCGGCTCGGGCACGTAGAGCCCGCCCGAATCGCCCATCACCGGGTCGCAGATGTAAAGCGCGTTCGGCGTCTTTTCCTTGACGGCGGCGACCAGCGAGGCGACCGCGTCAGCCTGGCCGGCCTCGCCGAGATAGCCCGACAGCACGGCCCTAACCTCGCCCAACCAGGGCGCGCGCTCGAGATCGGCCATCAGCGCCTTGAACTGATCGAGCGGCGGCACGATGCGCGTGGCCCGGCTGTGGCCCGGATGCCAGGGCAGGATGACGGTCGGCACCGCCCAGACCGGGAAGCCCAGCGTCTCCAGCGCGAAGACGGCGGCGCGGTTGCCGACCGAGCCGCGGGCGACATGGCTGGAGATGACGATGACCGCGCGCGGCGCGTCGATTTTTTCTGCACTCATGGAAATCTGTTCCTAGCCGCCACGCGTTGCGGCATACACCAGCCAGGCCAATAGCCCAATGGCAATGAGGAAGCCGAGCGTTCGGCCAATGCGGGTACCCCAATATTCGATGGGATCGGTGCGGTCGGTGTCGGCGGCGGTCACGCGGTCGCGCGCGTCCTTCGCCGTGCGGACGATGAACGACGCGCCGCCCGGCGCCGTCTCGCGCGCCACGCGTTCGAGGATGCGGCGCGATTCGGTCTCGTCGTCCCGGCGCTCGGCCATGGCAATTGCCCTTTCCTGCCCGGACCTTAGAGCAATTCCAGGAAAAGTGCGAAGCGTTTAGGATCGGCGCCTTCGCCGCAGCCTTCCGGCCGGAATGGCGTCAAACAAGACGATGAAATCCTGTTCGCTCGACTATTCACAGGGGCTCGCGCCCGAGCCGGAGCAGGCGTCATCGGCCGGACATTTTCTTACGCGTGGATTGTGGTAATGCTTCGCGCGCAACTTCTGTCGAGGGACCAATCATGATTGCCGAGCGCCTCTCACCACCTTCCCCCTTCCGCAGCCTTGCCGCCTTCCTGATGATGGCTTTCGTGCTGCCGCTGCTTGCCGGCTGCGGCTACAACACCATCCCGACGGCGGAAGAGAACGCCCATGCGGCCTGGAGCGAGGTGCTCAACCAGTATCAGCGTCGTTCCGACCTGATCCCGAATCTGGTCGAGACGGTGAAGGGCTATGCCTCGCATGAAAAGGATACGCTCGACGCGGTCGTCCAGGCGCGCGCCAAGGCAACGCAGATCACGGTGACGCCCGACACGCTGAAGGATCCCGAGGCGCTGAAGAAGTTCCAGGATGCCCAGGCCGGGCTGACCAGCGCACTGTCGCGGCTGATCGCGGTGTCGGAAGCCTATCCCGACCTCAAGGCGAACCAGAATTTTCTCGCGCTGCAGGCGCAGCTCGAAGGCACCGAGAACCGCATCGCCGTGGCGCGGCGCGATTACATCCAGGCGGTCAGGGACTATAATCTGACGCTGAAGACCTTCCCGTCCGTGCTTTGGGCGACCTTCTGGTTCCGCGGCAACGAGCCGTTCGCCAACTTCACCGTCGAGGAAGACAAGATGCAGGTGCCGAAGGTCGATTTCGGCACGAGCACGAAGCAGGGCGGGTGAGCGGCGATTTAATCGAGCCTGTCAGCTTTGCGTTCCTTCGCGCCCCCCTCTGTCCTGCCGGACATCTCCCCCTCTTGGGGGGAGATTGGACATCACGCCGGCCTTCGCCAATCTTCAGCGTCGAAGAAAGGGCGAGGTTGTCGAAACTGCCAATCTCCCCCCTTGAGGGGGAGATGTCCGGCAGGACAGAGGGGGGCGCGACAGAACGCCGGCATCGCCTTTCTTGGCTTGCTTTTTTGTCTCCTCCTCCCCCTCGCCGCCTTCGCCGCCGACCTTCCCGCTCTCACCGGCCGCGTCGTCGACAATGCCGGCATCATCGATGCCGGCACGCGCGCGGCGCTGACGCAGAAGCTCGCCGACTTCGAGACAAAAGGCTCCGACCAGATCGTCGTCGCCACCATACCCAGCCTCGGCGGCGAGGAGATCGAGCCTTACGCCAACCGGCTGTTCCGTTTCTGGAAACTCGGCCAGGCCAAGGAAAACAACGGCGTGCTGCTGCTGGTGGCGCCCAACGACCGCAAGATGCGCATCGAGGTCGGCTACGGGCTGGAAGGCACGCTGACCGACCTGCACACCAAGCTGATCATCGAGAACGACATGGTGCCGGCCTTCCGCGCCGGCGATTTCTCCGGCGGCATCACCAAGGCCGTCGACGACATGATCATGGTCCTGGAGGGCAATCCGGAGGAGCTGGAAGCGCGCGGCAAGCGCAACGAGCAGGCGCCGTTCAATTCAGACGACCTGTTCTTCGCCATCTTCATCACCATCTGGGCGCTGATCTTCTTTGGCGGCATCGCGATGACGGTGCTGCCGCCGATCTTCGGCCAGAAGATCGGACCGGGCCGCTATCGCTGGCTGGGCATGACTTTCGATCAGAACCGGCGCTCTTCCTCGGGCGGCTGGTCGTCGGGTGGTGGCGGTTGGTCGTCCGGCGGCGGGGGCTGGTCCTCGGGAGGCGGCGGCGGCGGGTTTTCCGGCGGCGGCGGCTCGTCCGGCGGCGGCGGCTCTTCGGGAAGCTGGTGAGGCACCATGGCAACGCGACCGATCAGCGCCGAGGACCATGACCGCATCGCCGAGGCGATCCGCGCCGCCGAGTTGAAGACCGACGGCGAGATCTACTGCGTCGTCGCTCGGGCCAGCGACGGCTACTTCTTTCCGGCCGCGTTCACGACGACGATCGGCGTGTTCGTCGCCAGCCTCGCCGTCGCCTATGGGTTGGAGGCATGGTGGCTGTCCATACGGCTGCCGCATTTCGTGCTGGCGCAAGCGCTGGCGCTGACCTCGGCGCTCGTTTTGCTCTGGTTCCTGCCCACTTTGCGCATTCATTTCGTGCCGAGAAGGCTGCGCTATCAGGCGGCGCACGCCAATGCGATGAAGCAGTTCCTGGCCCGCAACGTCCACCGCACGAGCGCGCGCACCGGCGTGCTCATCTTCGTCTCCGTTGCCGAGCGCTATGCCGAGGTCGTCGCCGATTCCGGTATCGACGCCAAGGTCGGCCAGCATGTCTGGGACGGCGTGGTGGGCGATCTGACCAGACATGCCTATGACGACCGGCTGGCCGACGGCTTCGTCAAGGCTATCGGTACGGTCGGCGCGGTGCTCGCCGAGCATTTCCCGGTCACCGAAGGCGACACCAACGAGCTCGATGATCATCTCGTCGAAATCTGACTAGTTCCCGTATTGGGATCTTGACCGGTCGGCTCTGTTGCGTCGGCAGGCGACACGCCTTGGAGATTGGCCGAAACGCCCATCGCGATCGTCATTCTAGGGCGGAGCAGGAGCGGAGCTCCGTCGCGAAGACCCTAGAATCCATGCCGTTACCTTCGCCACAGCGTGCAACGGAGCAGAATTCTGCGCCGTGGCAACGCCTTAAGGTCACGGCATGGATTCTAGGGTCTGCGCCGCGTCGCTTCGCTCCTTGCTCCGCCATAGAATGACTAGGTTGGGCGGCTTCAGCCAATCTCCGGCGTTTGCGCTGATTTTACGGAAATGAACGCCTCGTCGGCGAATGCACCTTTCGCCTGTGCGAAAGCGCGGAGGCGTGTTGGCGGACTCTTTGCAATCGCCCGATGCGGGTTTATGGTTAACCAATCATGAACACGCTGACGATCGACATCCGGAAGGCAGAGCCGCGCGACGCGAGCGCCATCGCCGAGGTGCACCAGCAAGCCTGGCGCGGCGCCTATTCCGGTATCATCCCGCACCGCACGCTGACTTCGATGATCAACCGTCGCGGCGTCGACTGGTGGGCCAACGCGATTCGCCGCGCCGCCACCGTGCTGGTCGTCGAGATCGGCGGAACGGTCGCCGGCTATGCCACGATCGGCAAGAACCGCGCCCGCGAGCTCCGCCAGCAGGGCGAGATCTACGAGCTCTATCTTCGTCCGGAATATCAGGGCATCGGGCTCGGCAGCCGGCTGTTCAAGGCGGCCAAGGCCCGGCTCGCCGACCACGGCCTGCGCGGCCTGGTGGTCTGGGCGCTGGAGGACAATCACAACGCCTTGGCCTTCTACGCCGGCAATGGCGGCCGCGATATCGCCGAAGGGGTCGAGGTCTTCGAGCAGAAGGCGCTCAAGAAAGTGGCTTTCGTCTGGAATGACTGACGGCGCCTAGGTTACACGCCATCACAAACTGTGCGCTTCCATTGGCGTTCAGTGCCATTCGCCGCATTGCACCATCACGTTTCGCCCGCTATCGGTCTTGCAATCGAGAGAGGGATTTAGCCATGCGTATCGAAGCCGTGCCCACAGGAAAGAACCCGCCTGAGGACGTCAACGTCATCATCGAGGTGCCGATCGGCGGCGAGCCGATCAAATACGAAATGGACAAGGAGGCCGGCACCCTGTTCGTCGACCGCTTCCTGCACACCTCGATGCGCTATCCCGGCAATTACGGCTTCGTGCCGCACACGCTGTCGGGCGACGGCGACCCGATCGACGTTCTGGTCTGCAACACCCGGGCGCTGGTGCCGGGCTGCGTCATCAATGTGCGGCCGATCGGCGTCTTGATCATGGAAGACAATGCCGGCCAGGACGAGAAGGTGATCGCCGTTCCCTCGCCCAAGCTGACGCTGCGCTACGAGAACGTCACCGAATACACGCATCTGCCCGAGATCACGCGCCAGCAGGTGCAGCACTTCTTCGAGCACTACAAGGATCTCGAGCCCGGCAAATGGGTCAAGATCGAGGGCTGGCACGATTCCAAATATGCCAAGAAGATGATCGTCGACGCGATCGCGCGCGCCAAGACAGCCAAATAAGGCTACCGAACGGCCTTCTCGCCGCCGGCCGCCGTGATCACCCCGACGATGATCAGCCCGGTCAGCACCAGCCGCACGCCGGCGCTGACGCCGAACGTGTTGAGCATGGTGAGCAGGAGCACCAGGAACAGGCCGGCGCCCCAGACGCCCGGCACATTGGCCTTGCCGCCCGCGACCGAGGTGCCGCCGATGACCACGACCGCGATCGAGGCGAGCAGGTATTCGTTGCCGATATCGACATTGGCGCCGCGGAAATAGCCGGCAAGCAGCGCCCCGTCGATGCCGCCCAGCGCGCCGCACAGCGTGTAGGTGAGGAAGCGGATGCGGCCGACATGGACGCCGGCGAGCCATGCGGCGCGGATGTTCTGGCCGATCGCCAGCACCGAGCGGCCGTAGATCATGCGCTGCAGCGCAAGCGCGGCGCCGATGGTGAAGACCACCGTCAGCATCGCCAGCACCGGAATGCCCAGCACCTGCCAGTTGGTGAAGTCGGCAAAGCCCGGCGGCGGCTTGATCTGCAGGCCGCGGCCATAGCTGATGTCGACCGACTGGATGACGAAGCTCGCCGATAGCGTGGCGATGATCGGCGGGATGCGCAGCGCCCAGATTAAGAGATAGTTGATCGCGCCGATCGCGGCGCCGCAGGCGAGTGCCGCAAGCAGCCCGACCACGATCATGGCATCGCTGCCGCCCATCACCTTCATGGCGACCGCGCTGGCCAGCCCGATATTGGCCGGCAGCGACAGGTCGACATTGCCGGGTCCCAGCGTGATGACGAACATCTGGCCGACGCCGACGATGACGGTGAAGACGGCGAGCGACAGCGCCGCCGTGACCATGCCGCCGGCGCCGTAGCCGCCGGTGAAGGCAATCGTTGCCAGCCAGACGACGACCGCACCGACGAAGGACCAGATCCAGGGTTTCTCAAGCAGCGTCCGCACTGAGGTCATCGCCTACCTCTCCCTGCGGCTGATCAGCACCCGCGCCGCCAGCACGATGATCAGGATCGCTCCGTTGGCGGCCACCTGCCAGTCGGGCGGGATGTGCATGAAGGTCAAAAGCGGCGAGGCGGCCAAAGCCAGCGTCAGCGCGCCGATGACCGCGCCGATCGGCGACACCCGGCCGCCGACGAACTCGCCGCCGCCGAGAATGACGCCGGCGATCGAGAGCAGCGTATAGCCATTGCCGATATTGGCGTCAGCCGAGGTGGTGATGCCGATCAGCGCCATACCGGAGAGCACGCCGAACAGCCCGGTCAGCGCGAACAGCACGATCTTGGTCTTGAGCAGCGACCAGCCGGCGCGCCGCAGTGCCGCGGCGTTGCCGCCCGAGCCGCGCAGGATGACGCCATAGGACGTACGCATCAGGCCGAAATGTACGACCGCGGCGATCAGCAGCGCGGCAAGGATCGGGAACGGGATGTAGGGCGGCTTGAACGACAGGATCGACAGCAGCCAGTCGGGCGCCTTGCCGCCGGGCTTGGGCAGGATGAGGATCGCAAGCCCCTGCCAGACGAAGCTCATGCCGAGCGTCACCACGATCGAAGGCAAATTGCGCAGGTGGATCAGCGCGCCGAGCAGGGCATAGACGCCAATCGAGCCCATGAGCACGAGAATGCCGAGGAGCGGCGCGTCCCGCAGCCATGTCGCGGTGACGCAGCCGACGAAGCCGACGAACGTCCCTATCGACAGATCGAGCTCGTTGCCGGCGATGACGAACATCTGTGCGATCGTCGCCAGCGCGATCGGGATCGCCAGGTTGAGCATCAGGTTGAAGCCGAAATAGCTGATGGCGCGCGGGTTGAGCCAGGCAATCGCAATCAGCACCAGCGCCAGCGACAAAGCCGGCAAAAGGCCGCGCAGCATGCGCGCCCGGGCGGCGCTGCCGCGCGGCGAGGCTTTCGGAACGGTGCCGGGAGCGATCGCCGTCATCTCAGGCCGCATCGCCGAATGAGGACTGGATGATCTTTTCCTCCGTCAGCTCGTCGCGCCCAAGATTGGCGACGATGCGGCCGTTCTTGAAGACATAGACGTGGTCGCAATTGTCGAGCTCCTCGGTCTCGGTCGTGTACCAGAGGAAGGTGCGGCCCTTGGCGGCCTCCTCGCGCACCAGGTCGTAGACTTCAAGCTTGGTGCCGATATCGACGCCGCGCATCGGGTCGTCCATCAGCACGATCTCTGCGTCGGAGCCGAGCGCGCGGGCAAACAGCGCCTTCTGCTGGTTGCCGCCCGACAGCGAATAGATGTTGTTGTTCATGTCCGGCGTGCGGATGCCGATCTTCTTTTTCCAGAATTCGGCAAGCTCGGCCTCGCGCTGCGGCGAGATCAGCAGCCCGTTGCGCAGCCGCGCCAGCGAGCGGATGCCGATATTCTGCGCGATCGACCATTGCGAAAAGATGCCGTCCGACTGGCGGTCGCCGGCGACCAGCGCCACCGGTGCGGTGACCTCGATGCCGGTCCTGGCGCGCGAGGCGGCCGAGAAGATCGCCAGCAGAAGATCCGTCTGGCCGTGGCCGGCAAGTCCCGCAAGACCGATGATCTCGCCTGCGCGCGCGACAAGCTCCTTGCCGTCCTGCTGTCTGGCCGGACGTGCCCGCACCCTGAGCGCTCCTGGCTCGGTCTTTCGGGCCTCGGCGGCGGCTTTGTGATGTCCCTCGGCACCGCCCATGGCCGCGACCAGCCTGTCGCGGTCGAACGCGCTCGCGGCGTCGGCCGCGACCACCTTGCCGTCGCGCATCACCACGATGCGGTCGGCGTTCTGCAGCACCTCGCCCAGCACATGCGAGATCAGGATGCAGCTGCCTCCGGCCGCCACGAAGCGGCGCACGAATGAAAGCAATTGGCCCGCCGTATGCGCGTCGAGCGACGAGGTCGGCTCGTCGAGGATGACCAGATGCAGCGGCTCGCGGGTCAGCGTGAAGGCGCGCGCCACCTCGACCATCTGGCGCCGCCCGATCGAAAGGTCGCCGGCGATGTCGTCCGCCGAAATGCCGTGGTCCGGGAAGATCTCGTCCAGCTTGGCGCGGATGAGGTCGGCGGCCCGGCGCCGCCAGCCGAAACCGGTGAGCGCGGGGTGATTGATACGGGTATTCTCGGCGACGCTGAGATTGGGGCAGAGCGACAGCTCCTGGAAGACGCAGCGTATGCCAAGCTCGAGCGCGCGCGCCACCGAATAGCTCGCTTCCTGATTGCCGCGCACGGCGATCTGCCCGCCATCCGGCCGCAGCGTGCCGGCCACCATGTGCATGAGCGTCGACTTGCCGGCGCCGTTATGCCCGACCAGCCCGACGCATTCGCCCGCGCCGACATGGAAGTCGACGCCGTTAAGCGCCCGAACGGCGCCGAAATGCTTTTCGGCGCCGTTGAGCCTGACGATATCCGCAATAGCCTGAAGCATCCTCAACGTTATCCGGTTGGCGATGCGGACCGCAATGTGCCCACCGCTATTGCTTGATGTTGGCCTTGATCGCCGCGATAGCTTCTTCCTGCGTGTATTCGTGCGTGGCGACGCCGCCTTCCTTGATCTTCGGCAGCGCGGCCTCGAAATCGTCCTGGGTGAAGGCGAGATAGGGCACCAGGAGGTCATGCGGGATGTCCTTGCGGCCATCGAGGACCTGCTGCGCCACCCAGAAGGCCAGCGTCGACACGCCGGGCGCGATCGAGGCCGACCAGGTCTTGTAGCCGTCCTTCTCCTTCTGCTCCTTCCACCACTTCAGCTCGTCCTGCCGGTTGCCCATGATGATGGTCGGGCGCGGCTTGCCGGCCGCGGCGAAGGCCTGCGCGGCGCCATAGCCGTCGCCGCCCTGGTCGACGATGCCGACGACATCCGGCAACGACGGCAGGATGGTCGCCACCGCCTTCTGCGCCGTCGTCTGGTCCCAGTCGCCCGTTACCGAACCGACGATCTTGAACTCGGGATGGGCGGCGACGCCTTCGAGGATGCCGGCATGGATGGCATCGTCGATTGAGGTGCCGGCGAGACCGCGGATTTCCAGCAGATTGCCGCCCTTGGGCTGGAATTTGGCCATCTGCTCGACTTCCTGCTTGCCCATGTCCTTGAAGTCGACGACGACGCGGTAGGCGCAAGGCTCGGTCACGATGCCGTCGAAGGAGACGACGACGATACCGGCATCGCAGGCCTGCTTGATGGCGCCGTTCAGCGCATCGGGCGAGGCAGCGTTGATGACGATGGCGTCATAGCCCTGCAGGATCAGGTTCTGCACCTGGGCGGCCTGAGTCGGCACTTCCTTGTCGGCGGTGGTGAAGACATCGGCCGCGGCGACGATCTTGTCGTCGACCGCTTTCTTGGTGACGATCGCATAGCTGTCGAGCATCGCCTGGCGCCACGAATTGCCGGCATAATTATTGGAGAAGGCGATCTTCTTGCCGCTGGTGTCGGCAAGCGCGGTGCCCGAGGCGAGCATCGCCGCGAATGCACTCAATACGAGCAGTTTTTTCATGTCGGTTCCTCCCGAGGTTGCTGCTACTAAACGCGAATTCTCTGTTTTTTATCTATTGTCAGACAAATGCAGAGGAACCGCAAGCTGTCAACTCCAAACCATCGGCGCTGCTCGATCAACTTGCGGTGCGACGATTGAAAAGACGGCGACTCCTGGTCTAGGAACGCGGCAGGAGGCCAGTGCATGGCAGTGACGCCGACCGTTGCTAAAGGCGCGCCCGGAATTCCGGCGCGCTGGACGTCAAGTGCCAAGAGTGGCGTCGGAACCGCGCTTTCGGCAAAAAGCCCGCTCTGGTTCACCACCAGTCACGGCATCCTGAATGAAATCTATTACCCGCACCTCGACAGCGCCTGCACGCGCGACCTGGGGCTGATCGTCACCGGCCCCGGCGGTTATTTTTCCGAGGAGAAGCGCGACGCGGCCCACACCGTCGACCCTTTCGAGGACGGGGTGCCCGGCTACAGGTTCAGCAACACCGCTTCCGATGGCGCCTACCGCATCGAAAAACGCATCGTTACGGACTCGAAACGACCTGTGCTGCTGCAGGAAGTGCATTTCAGCGCGATCAAGGGCTCGCTGGCTGATTATCGCGTCTACGCGCTGCTTGCGCCGCACCTCGTCAATGCCGGCATGGGCAATACGGCCTGGATCGGCGAGCACAAGGGACAGCGCCTTCTCTTCGCCACAGGGCGCGGCGTGTCGCTGGCGCTCGCCTCCTCTTTGCCCTGGGGCGCCTGCGCGGCCGGCTATGTCGGCTTTTCCGACGGCTGGCAGCAACTGCACGACAACGGCGCGCTCGATCCATCCTGCTTGGCGGCGGAAAACGGCAATGTCGCGCTGACCGGCGAGATCGGCTTTTCGGCCGGCAGGACGGTTGCCTTGCTGGCGCTCGGCTTCGGCGCTTCGCCGGAGGAAGCCGCCGACCTTGCGCTTGCAAGCCTGCAACAGGGTTTCGAGCCGGCCGCGAAGACTTATGTCGAGAACTGGCGGATATTTCAGGCAGGACTGGAAAAGCTCGACCGCCACGCCGCCTCTGGTCTGAACACCTACCGCGCCAGCAGCGCAGTGCTGGCGACGCATCTGTCGGTAGCCAGGCCCGGCGCCGCGGTCGCCAGCCTGTCGATCCCCTGGGGTTTCAACAAGGGCGACGATGACCTCGGCGGCTATCACCTCATCTGGCCGCGCGACCTGGTCGAGACGGCTGGCGGCTTCCTGGCGGCCGGCGACGGCAGGCAGGCGCTGCAGATCCTCGCCTATCTGCGCTCGATCCAGCAACCGGACGGCCACTGGCCGCAAAATTGCTGGTCCGACGGCACCGCCTATTGGCCCGGCATCCAGATGGATGAATGCGCCTTTCCGCTGCTGCTCGCCGATGCCTTGCGCCGTGCCGGCCATCTGCCGAAGGCGAAGCTCGCCGACTTCATGGGCATGATCGAGAACGCCGCCGCCTATGTCGTGCGCAACGGCCCGGTCACCGGCCAGGATCGCTGGGAAGAGGATGCCGGCTACAGCCCTTTCACACTGGCCGTGGAAATAGCGGGCCTGCTTGCGGCGGCCGATATGCTCGACGCTTGCGGCAACAATGAGCCGGCAAACTATCTGCGCGAGATCGCCGATTGCTGGAACGACCAGGTCGAGCGCTGGACCTATGTAACCGGCACACAGGCGAGCGCCAGGGCGGGAATCGACGGATATTATGTCCGCATCGCCCCGCCCGACGATGGCAGCGCTACCTCGCCGAAGGACGGCTTCGTGCCGATCAAGAACCGGCCACCGGGCGACACCGACAAGCCCGCCGAGGCGATCATCAGCCCGGATGCGCTGGCGCTGGTCCGCTTCGGCCTGAGGGCCGCGGACGACCCGCGCATCCTTAACACCGTCAAGGCCATCGACACCGAGCTGCGCTGCGACCTGCCCCAAGGCCCGCTCTGGTACCGCTATACCGGCGACGGCTATGGCGAGCACGAGGACGGCTCGCCTTTCGACGGCACCGGCCGAGGGCGGCCGTGGCCGCTGCTCGCCGGCGAGCGTGCCCATTACGAGCTGTCCGCCGGCCGCGGGGACAGGGCGGCGCAACTGCTTGAGACTTTCGAACGTTCGGCCGGCGTCGGCGGCCTCCTGCCGGAGCAGGTCTGGGATCGCCCCGACATGCCGGACCGCGAGCTCTGGCTGGGCAAACCGTCCGGCAGCGCTATGCCGTTGGTCTGGGCGCATGCCGAGCATATCAGGCTGTTGCGCTCGCTGCGCGACGGCGCCGTCTTCGACCTGCCGCCCCAGGGCGTCGAACGTTATATCAAGGGCCAGACGGTCTCGCCGCTTAGGATCTGGCGCTTCAACCACAAGATCCGCTCCATTCCGGCCGGCAAGGCGCTGCGCGTCGAATTGTCGGCGCCTGGCGTCGTCCATTGGAGCAGCGACAAATGGCTGACCGTGCAGGACAGCAAGACAACCGAGAATGCGTTCGGCATTCACCTGGTGGATTTGCCCGTTAACCGCCTGCAGCCGGGAACCACCATCGTCTTCACTTTTTTCTGGCCCGGGGCGATGCGTTGGGAGAATGTCGACTTCAGCGTCGGCATTGACGCTCAATCGTGATCCGGCAGGGCCGTTGGACTCTCCTTTCCTCAAGCAATCGGGATGAAACCATGCAGATCGGTATGATGGGACTGGGCAGGATGGGCGCCAACATGGTGCGGCGCCTGATGCGCGACGGCCATGAATGCGTCGTCTACGACATCAATTCGGCAAGCGTCGCCGGCATGGTCAAGGACGGCGCGGTCGGTGCCGCCTCGCTGGAGGAGTTCGTCGCCAAGCTCGCCAAGCCGCGCTGCGCCTGGCTGATGCTGCCGGCCGCGATCACCGGCAGGATCGTCGACCAGGTGGCGGCGCTGATGGAGCCGGGCGACATCATCATCGACGGCGGCAATTCCTATTATCACGATGCCGTCGACCAGGCGGCCAAGCTGGCGGTTAAGGGCATCAACTTCGTCGATGTCGGCACCAGCGGCGGCGTGTGGGGGCTGGAGCGCGGCTACTGCCTGATGATCGGCGGCCCTGATGACGCTGTGAAGCATCTCGATTCGGTCTTTGCCACGCTGGCGCCTGGCGCCGATGCGGGCGTCAACCCGTCCAAGGATGCCGGCACGGCGCCCTTCGGCTATCTTCATTGCGGACCGAGCGGCGCCGGTCACTTCGTCAAGATGGTGCATAACGGCATCGAATATGGCGTCATGGCCGCCTATGCCGAGGGCATGAACATCCTGAAGTCGGCCAATGCCGGCAAGCGGTCCAGGATAGCGGACGCCGAGACCAGTCCGCTCGAAAACCCGCAATACTACCAGTTCGACATCGACCTGCCGCAGGTCGCCGAGGTCTGGCGGCATGGCAGCGTCATCGGCTCCTGGCTGCTCGATCTCACCGCCGGCGCGTTGAAGAGCGATCCGGCGCTCGCCCAGTTCGGCGGCCGTGTCTCCGATTCCGGCGAAGGCCGCTGGACGCTGAAGGCGGCGATCGACACCGGCGTCCCGGCGCCGGTGCTGTCCTCTGCGCTGTTCGACCGCTTCTCTTCCCAGGGCGAATCGCAATTCGCCGACAAGCTTCTGTCCGCCATGCGCTATGCCTTCGGCGGTCATGTCGAGAAGCCGAAGACCGGCGCGTGAGGGGAGAGACTGCATGAGCCAGGAGAGGTCCGACACGCTGGTGCTTTTCGGAGCGACCGGTGATCTTGCGCACAAGAAGATTTTCCCGGCGCTCTACCAGATGGTCGCCAAGGGCACGCTGAGCGAGCCGGTGATCGGCGTCGCCTTCGAGCCTTGGGAGCTCCCCAAATTGGTGGACCGTGCGCGCGACGGCATCGTCACCGCGCTTGGCCGTGTCGACGACAAGGTCTTTTCCAAGCTCGCCTCGTTGCTGCGCTATGTCAGCGGCGACTACCGCGACGGTGCGACCTTCGAGAAGCTGAAGACGGCGCTGGGTTCCGCGCAGCGGCCGCTGCACTACATGGCCGTTCCCCCGGCAATGTTCGAGACGGTCGTGCAAGGGCTGGAGCAGTCCGGCACCGCACGCGGCGCGCGGCTGATGGTGGAAAAGCCGTTCGGCCACGACCTGCAGTCGGCGCGCTGGCTGAACCGGGTGCTGCATCTGGTGTTCGACGAGCAGTCGATCTTCCGCATTGACCATTATCTCGGCAAGGAAGCGATCCAGAACCTGCTCTATTTCCGCTTCGCCAACTCCTTCCTCGAGCCGATCTGGAACCGCAATTTCGTCGAGAGCGTGCAGATCACCATGGCCGAGGATTTCGGCGTCGAGGGCCGCGGCAAATTCTATGACGATGTCGGCTGCATCCGCGACGTGATCGAAAACCACCTGCTCAACATCCTGTTGCTTTTGGCCATGGAGCCGCCGGTCGGCCGCTCGGCCGACGACCTGATCGACGAGAAGGTGCAGGTGCTGCGCGCGATCCGCACGCTGACCAAGGACGATGTCGTGCGCGGCCAATTCGACGGCTATCTGGCCGAGCCGGGCGTCAGGCCCAACTCGCCGGTCGAGACCTTCGCCGCGGTGCGCTTCTTCGTCGACACCTGGCGCTGGCGGGACGTGCCTTTCTTCATCCGCGCCGGCAAGAACATGCCGGTGCACGCCACCGAGGTGATCGTGCGTATGAAGCGGCCGCCGCTCGACGTCTTCGATCCGATCAAGCCGGGCGACGCCAATTATGTGCGCTTCCGCATCGACCCGCAGGTGGCGATCTCGATCGGCGCCCAGCGCAAGGTCGCCGGCGACGACATGATCGGCGAGCAGGTGGAGCTGACCGCGCTCGACGACACCAAGGGCGACATGCCGCCCTATGAGCGGCTGATCGGCGACGCCATGAACGGCAATGGCCAGCTCTTCACGCGCCAGGACGCGGCCGAGCTTGCCTGGCGCATCGTCGGTCCGGTGCTCGGCGACACCGCGGCGCCGGCGATCTATACGCCCGGGACCTGGGGGCCAGTCGATGCCATGAACGGCTTCGGCCCACCCGATGGCTGGATCAATCCGAGCAAATAACTTTCGGGGAGGACGGGATGGCGAAGGCAGCAAAGAAAGCCGCGGCAACCGGTGATCCGATCGTGCTCACCGTCGATGTCGGCGGCTCGCATGTGAAGATCCTCACCAGCGCAGGCGGCGAGATGCGCCGCGCCGCGTCCGGACCGAGCCTGACCCCGGACCAGGTCGTCTCGTCGGTCAAGAAACTGGCCGAGGGTCTGGACTACGACGTCATCTCGATGGGTTATCCCGGCCCCGTGCGCGACAACAAGCCCTCGCTCGATCCCTTCAATCTCGGCAAGGGCTGGAACGGCTATGATTTCACCGCCGCTTTCGGCAAGCCGGTGAAACTCGTCAACGACGCGCTGATGCAGGCCATCGGCAGCTATGACGGCGGCCGCATGCTGTTCCTCGGCCTCGGAACCGGCCTGGGCGCCGCCATGATCATCAAGAATGTCGGCCAGCCCATGGAGCTCGCCCATCTGCCCTACAAGAAGGGAGCGACTTTCGAGGATTATGTCGGCGAACGCGGCTTGGTGAAGCACGGGAAGAAGAAGTGGCGCAAATACGTTCTCGACGTTGTCGACAGGCTCCGCGCCGCCTTGCAGCCGGACTATGTCGTGATCGGCGGCGGCAATGTCGACAAGCTCGATCAATTGCCGGAAAAATCCCGGCGCGGCGACAACACTCGCGCTTTCGAGGGTGGATTTCGTCTGTGGCGCGACAAGGCGCTGGTCGTCTGATATAGTTACATTTCAGTATAATTGTTCAAAACAGCGTGTATTGACGCGACAAAATGTTGCGCCGCGCAGATTTGCCGACTAGGAATTCGCCGGCCTGCGGCCCCTGCGGCTTCCCGAATTCGCAAACAACGCTCGCAGCGCTTCGACATTACACCGCGAAAACCGGATCGTTTTCGCGACCTTGCGGCAGAAATGGAGGGACTACGTGGACGAGGACACCAGCACAGCCAGGGAAATCGACCTGCTCGAGCTCACCGCTCATATCGTATCGGCCTATGTCGCCAAAAACCGCCTGCCTGCTTCCGACCTGGGCGGACTGATCGCCAGCGTCGCCTCTTCGATCGGCGGGATCAGCCAGCCGGCGGAGCCCGCGGCACCCCCGCCGGTTCCCGCCGTCAATCCCAGGCGCTCGGTGACGCCGGACTACATCATCTGCCTCGAGGACGGGAAGAAGTTCAAATCGCTGAAGCGCCATATCGGCGTGCATTTCGGCCTGACGCCGGAAGCCTACCGCACCAAATGGGGCCTGCCGGTGGATTACCCGATGGTCGCACCCAACTACGCGGCGTCGCGCTCGCAGCTTGCCAAGTCGATCGGCCTCGGCCGCAAGGCGGAACCGGAGCCGGCGAAGCCTGCCAGGGGCAGGAAGGCCAAAGCCCCGGCCTGAAATAACGCGCCTGCACCAATGGTTTAGGGAAGCCTGCCGAGGAATCAGCCTTGGCAGGCTTCCTGCTTTTATGGCTTGGATACCGTTCCACCAGGCAATTCCAGAAAAGCCGTACGGAATTGCGTCAAAACAGGACGCGCGGTCTGTTTAAAAGGGTGAACCGCTGGGGGACACGGTCATGAACTACGCCAGGATGGTGATCGAGAAGGAAGCGCCGGAGGAATACGGCTACGACCGCATCCGCTACAACCTTTCCGAAAGCTCGATCGCCGACCAGAAACTCTCCGATATCGGTCTCGCGCTGCCCGACCTCACGCTGTTTTATGGCGAGCATCGCGGCGACAAGGACTTGCGGGCGCTTATCGCCGGGCAGGACAGCGGTCTTTCCCCCGATGATGTGCTGGTGACCGCTGGCGCGGCCGGCGCGCTGTTCATCATCGCCACGTCGCTTCTGTCGGCCGGCGACCATCTCGTGGTCGTGCGGCCGAACTACGCCACCAACATCGAGACACCGAAGGCGATCGGCTGCGCCATCTCCTATATCGATCTCGATTTCGACGAGGGCTTTGCCATCGACATCGACCGTGTGAAGGCAGAGCTGCGGCCGAACACCAGACTGATCAGCGTCACCTGCCCGCACAACCCGACCGGCACGATGATGACACGCGCCGATCTCGACGCGCTGATTACGCTTGCCGAAGGCCGCAAATGCCGCCTGCTGGTCGACGAGACCTATCGCGACCTCTCTTATGGACAGAGCCTGCCCGCGGCGGCCTCGCTCAGCCCCGCCGCCATCAGCGTCTGCTCGCTGTCCAAGGCCTTCGGCATTCCCGGCATCCGCATCGGCTGGCTGGTGACACGCGATCCGCAATTGCAGGAAACGTTCCTCGCCGCCAAGGAGCAGATCGGCATCTGCGGCAGCGTCATCGACGAGGCGATCGCCCGCGCCACGCTCGAACGCCGTGATACCTTCCTCGCCTCGCTGCTCCCCGAAATGGCCAGGCGCCGCGACGTCGTGCAGGACTGGATCGACAGCGAGCCACTGGTCGACTGGGTGCGGCCGCAAGGCGGCGTCGTCGGCTTTCCGCGGCTCAACGTCGATGCCGGCTTCGACCTCGACAGATTCTATACCAGGCTGCTGGAGGAATACGGCACCTATGTCGGCCCCGGCCACTGGTTCGAGATGCCGAAGCGTTTCTTCCGCCTCGGTTTCAGCTGGCCGAAAGAGGCGGAGTTGCGCGGCGGGCTGGAAGCCATCTCGGCTGCTTTGAGAGGCTGAACGCACCTCACCAGAGCGGGCAATTCCGATTTTCTTCGCGCCAGCGCGGATTTTTTGCGCGCATGGCAAGACGAACTGGGCTAAAGGGTTGCGGCCGGACCAGCGCCCACCGTAGAAGTGCCCCGCCGGCCTTTGTCGCAACGGGGCCCTCGAATCATGACAGCCGAAACAACGTCACCAGACCAGCGCTACGCCGCGTTCCGGCACCGCCCGTTCCTCAGCTACTGGACGGCGCGCTTCCTCACCACCTTCGCCACCATGATCGTCTCGGTCGCCGTCGGCTGGCAGGTCTATGACCTGACCCGCAATCCGTTCGACCTCGGCATTGTCGGCATCGTCCAGTTCCTGCCTTCGCTGCTCCTGGTCCTTGTCACCGGCGTCGTCGCCGACCGCTTCGGCCGCCGGCTGATCATGACGCTGGCGACCCTGGTCGAGGCCGGCTGCGCCTTGGCCCTGCTGCTTCTGACGCTGCGCGGCCTGACCAGCCCGCTGCCGATCTTCCTCGTGCTGGTCATGTTCGGCATTGCCCGCGCTTTCTACGGCCCGGCCTCGTCCTCCTTGTTCGCCAATCTCGTGCCGCAGGAAGATTTCGCCAACGCCATCGCCTGGAACTCTTCCGCCTGGCAGACGGCGACCATCGTCGGCCCGGTCGCCGGCGGCCTGCTCTACGGCGTGTCGGCGGAAGTCGCCTACGCCACCGCCGCTGTGCTGATGCTGGTTGCGGGCATGCTTGTGTTCACCATTCCCAAGCCTGCCCAGCAGACGGCCACCGACAAGCCGACGATGCAGACGCTGTTTGCCGGCTTCAGCTACATCTGGGGCGAGAAGATCGTGCTCGGCGCGATCTCGCTCGACCTGTTCGCCGTGCTCCTGTCGGGCGCCTTTGCGTTGCTGCCGGTCTATGCGCGCGACATTTTGCAGCTTGGTCCCTGGGGGCTCGGACTGCTGCGCTCGGCGCCGGGCATCGGCGCCATCTGCGTCGCCGTCTGGCTGGCCGGCCATCCGATCCGCGACCATGCCGGCAAGATCATGCTCGGCTTCGTCGCCTTGTACGGCGCCTCGATAGTGCTGTTCGGCCTGTCGACCATCACCTGGCTGTCCATCGTCGCGCTCGCCTTGCTTGGAGCGACCGACATGTTCAGCGTCTACATCCGCGAGACGCTGATCCAGCTCTGGACGCCCGACGAGGTGCGCGGCCGCGTCAACGCCGTCAACCAGGTCTTCGTCGGCGCCTCCAACGAGCTCGGCGAATTCCGCGCCGGCACCATGGCGGCGCTGATCGGCACGGTCCCCGCAGTGGTGATCGGCGGCATCGGCGCCATCGCCGTCGCCGGCCTATGGGCCTATCTGTTCCCGGCGCTGCGGCAGGTGCAGCATCTGAACAGCCGGAACTGATGAATTGGGCGGTGGATCTAAGCCTCGGAAGCCGACGCTCGGACCAATCAGCTTGCGTCGATGACGGCTGATGTGGGTCATTGGCTGTCGGACAGTTCTGGATAACGTAGCTTTAGCAGCACTTCCCGCCAAGTAGCCCGGTGTACCGCTTGCGCCGCGACATAGCTATCGGCCCGTGGTTGAGCGCTATTCTAAATCGAAGCGGAAACCGAAAAGTCCCCCAGTCTCGTCGTCGGCGAGTTTGACCGGATTGATGAATGGCTTGAACGAAACGTCGCTGGCGAGTTCGGCCTTGTCGAGCTCATCGCTATTTAGCGCCACAATGTACTGCCCGCTCACTTCGCGGGCTATGCCCATACCGTAGACCAGCGCCTGCGCGACCTGCCGGGAATCCACCCCATCAAATAGATGGCTGTCATGCACAAGCATCCGCGGCCCCGGCGCGAAGCGGTCGAACGCAATACGCAGCAGCGCGGTGTCGAAACAGAAGAGCTTCATCATGTCGATGCCACCCTTGTTGCCGCCGCCCTGAATCTCGATACGGAACTTCGGGCCGGACCGAGACGCCTCGACGATTAGGTTGCCCGTGCGATCGTCGTAGAGCTTGGTGATCGCATGATCGACCAGGACAGTTGCCCTCTTGATGCTGTCCTCCGCCTCCTCGTAGCTCCGCTGAAGCATCAGCTCCAGATCCGCAGCCTCGGCCTTGAGCTGAGCCTTGTTATTTTCGAGGGTCGCGGCGTGCTGGAGCTTACTGCGCAAGGTCTCGGCGCGACTGACGAGTTCGCCGAACTGCTCGCGAAGACGCATGAGATCCTCGAAGGCGCCCTTGCCCTCGAGCGTCTGCAGGATGTCTGTCCGTTTGTTGGTCGCATCCTCAAGCTCCTGGTTCAGACCGTCGCGCTGGGCGACGATTTCATCGATCTGCTCCTGTAGGTAGAGGCGCCTATTGGTGGCCACCGATGCTTGAAATGCCTTAACCTCGTCGAAACGGCGCAGAGCGACATCCGGAAGTTCGACACCTGCGGCGGCATAGAGCCGCTCAACATCGGCATAGGCAGGGGGCGTCTCCTGTTCGAGCGCCTTGGTCATATAATCGACCGCCGAATCCGCTTCGGCGAGTGCGAAGGTCAGCTCGGTCGCGAGGTCCTTTAGCGTCGAAGCCTTGGTGGCGAGTTCGCGATAGCTGTCATGGAGTTGAAAGTTCTCAAGCTGCGTGCGGAGCTTTTCGATCTGCTCCTCTGCCCGCGCCAGTTGGGGCCGGATTTCCGCGGTCGTGCCAAAAATCTGTCCGAGATCTCCGTCCTTGATCGCTTTGCTTAGCGCGCTGATCACCTTCTTGCGGTCCCGCATGTCCTGAAACTTGCGAGCGACACGCCAGTCGAGCCCCAACAGATAGGATAGGGACACTTGCCAACTGCTGGGTTGCTGGTCGCTGCTGTTCTTCTCGATGCTGTTTAGCCCACCGACTTTTCGCCGACGCGCGAAATAGCCGATCAGTTGCCGAAAACTCGGCGCGCCCTTGGCGTCAAAGGCGGTCCCGGATCGGTCGTGTGGCAGGGCGAACCACCGGGTGCCCAAGACTCCCTTCCAGGTATCGAGCGAGATGCTGGTCGGTTCGTCGCCGGTTTCGAATAGATCCCGCCGCGGTGCAAAGCCGAGCGCTTCGGCATCTGCCGACGACAGGATGATCTTTTCATCGCTGGCGCCGGAGCGGGTGGCGCGCACCCAGCGATCCCCAATAAGAAACTCAACCGTGAAGCTGTGGTCGATAAGTTCGTCATGTTTGAACAGCGACGTCTTGCCGGCGTCGCTGCCGAGCAGGAAATGAAGGATCTCCACGAAGCTGGTCTTCCCCGCGGAATTTCGCGTGTGCCGATCGGTCGAAGTTTCGGCGACGTCGGCAAGGATGATGTTGAGGCCGGAGTTGAACACCAGCGTCTTGAACGATGGCAGCGTGCTGCTGACCGAGCGGATCATGCGACCGACCTTTTGCTGAGCAGATCGCCGTGCAGTTCGATCGCCTGGATGGCGTACAGAAGTGACAAGGCCAAGACGAACCAGTCGAACGGCAACGGCGAGGCGCTCTCGCGTTTCGACCTGCGCGCCTGCACGCCTTCCCATACCGCAGACACCGAGCTTTGCTGATCGAGGACGGCGAGGATTTCGCCGCCGATCGTCAAAAGCGCCCTGTCGGACTGGAGGTTCTTGCCGGGAAGGATCATGCGACTCTCGTCGCTACCGGCTTATCCTCGAAAATCATGCATTTCTCGAACAGATAAGCGAGGAGGCTCCACACCGATACGTCGAGCGCGGCGGACGTCCTTCCCCCGCCCGCGGCGAATTCGTAGAGATGGAATAGGATGTCGTCAGGATCGAGACTCTGCGCCTTGAAGTCCAGATATTTGGCTTTGAAGGCGCCAGCAAGATTGCCCTCAAGCATCGGATCCTGATGATCCTGCACTAGTTTGGCCACTCGAACTGCGTTTTGCATACCCTTGACGATCCGGTCCTGCGAGTGCGCGGACAGGCCGTTGAAATGCAGCTTCTGCCGTGGGACCTCCACGGGCGTATCGTCTGGGACAAGGCGATGATCGACTGCAGCCATGATGCTCTCAACAACGGACAACACGACTGTCGGCTGGAGAGCTCGAAAGTCCTCGTCGGTGGCCGCATCGCCGACGAGCGCCTCGATCGCCTTGGCGTCCAGCGAGAAAAGCGCATTCTCGAACTGCTCTTTACCGAAAAGTTCGATTTTAATCGCGCTATGTTGTTCGCAGAGTTCCAGGATCTTCTGGACGATCTGTGCGGGCAGTTGCTCTACATAGTTATGAACGAATTTCCACACCTTGAGCTTGGGCCAGTGCCTAAGGGCGCCGGCGAAGTCGGTATCGACCTTAGAAATCGCTGTCTTCATCGCCGCTTCGGTTGCGTTGGCTCCTGCATTGACCGGGCCATAGCAGGCAAAAATGGTCAACGGATCCAGTAGAAGCCCGTCGCATTTGAGGTCACCGCGGGAATAGTCGCTTCCGATCGGCAGAAACTTATCGCCGTGAATCGCCGTCATCAGTTCGGCAAAAAAGTCCTGGAGTCGTGTTCCTTTCGATCTCCGCAACTTCAGCTCCAGCGCTGCCCGGATGGCTTTTTTTCGGGATGGCGAGTGCATCAAATTGAAACCCCAGGCTTGAGCATGACCGAACGCGAACCGCAACCATCATCAATACTAAGCTCAGCTCGATCAAGTGACCGGTCTTAGGCATGGATCGATGCGGCCTTTGTATTGGAGAAGACTCGAGGATGGCATCAAAATAAGGCTAACGATACGTCTACGCCTCGTCAGACGTAAGTCATCTTTGGGTCAAGCGCGTCTTTCAGAACTATCGGTTTAACCTACCTCACCACCGCCTACCAAAATCATCCCAAGAATTCGGCTAGCCAGCGCTTGAGACGCATGTGTCAGGTCAGCCGGCCGTTGAGATGGCCGCGGCCGGGCTGGGCGCCGGGCAATTCGAAACGATGCGCACCGCGCACGACAAATCGGCATGGAACTGGATGCCCAGGCATTGTCGCCGTAGCGGAAGGCCTGGTTGCGATAGGTTTCGACGTCCCCAGCCAACGGCCCGGTTGAGATCGCTCCGCTCGCTGTTCCGCTACTCCGCAAAGCTCACGCTGACGCCGCGCTGCCGAAAATAGGCCTGCATCAACTTGCGGCCGGCGCGGTTGTTCTGCACCAGCTTGGCCGGATCGAACACCGCCTGTTTCTTCCCCTCCCGCGCCAGCGCTGCCTTGAGTGCCGCGATATGCGCATCGAGTTCGGCATTGTCGGCGCGGAGTGAGGCATAGATATTTTCGGTCGCCTCGGCCAAGGTCAGTTCGCTCACGGTGTCTTCCTTTGATTGATTGCGCGGCGCCTTAGCACAGATTCGCGGCTCCGCCGATACCGCCGAGACTGCCGGTGCACAGCGCCGACTACGAAGTCGTTTTTGGCTTAAGCTCCGTCTCGAGCAATGGCCTTTCGCTCTACCCCACAGCCGGCCTGCCAAAAATCAGCCCCAAAAACTCGCTCAGCCAGCGCTTGAGGTGCATGTCCCAGATCAGCCGGCCGCCGAGATGGTCGCGGCCGGGCTGGGCGCCGGGCAGTTCGAAGCGATGCGCGCCGCGCACCACCCAGCGCTGCATCATCATCCTTGTCAACTCGCCATGGAACTGGATGCCCCAGGCATTCTCGCCATAGCGGAACGCCTGGTTGGGATAGGTTTCCGCCGTCGCCAGCAGCGTCGCTTCCTTCGGCAGCGAAAAGCCTTCGCGGTGGAACTGGTAGACCATTTCCGGCCAGTGCAGCAGTTTCTTGCCGGCCTCGGTCGCTTTCAGCGGATACCAGCCGATCTCGACCAGGCCCTCGCCGTGGCCCTCGACCTTGCCGCCAAGGTGGTTGGCGAGCATCTGCGCCCCGAGGCAGATGCCGAGGAACGGTCGGTTCTCCTTGAGTGGGATTTCCAGCCAGTCGGTTTCGCGGCGGACGAACTCGTCCTCATCATTGGCGCTCATCGGCCCGCCGAAGATCACCGCGCCGGCGTGACCGTCCAGCGTGCAGGGCAATTCGTCACCCAAGGGCGGCCGGCGGATGTCGAGGTCGAAGCCTTCTTCCAGGAGCATGTGGCCGACGCGGCCGGGGCTCGAAGTCTCCTGATGCAGCACGATCAGGATTTTTGGTCTCGGCCTCGATCTGGGTGGCATGGAAGGCGAAGGATCCTGCTATTCGTCGCTCGATTCGCCCCGCGCGCCGGGCACCTCGGCTGCCGCCTTGCGGCGCGCCTCGATGCGGTCGCGACGCTCGACGCCGATCAGCTCGGCGACCCGCCAGACTGTGTTGTCCTCGAGTTCGTCAAGCTCGCCATCGGCATAGACGATTTCCCACATCAGGCCGATGAAGGCCTTGCGCGCCTCGGGGTCGAGGTGGCGCTTCAAGACGCTGGTGAAGGCGTAGAGGTCGATCGCCTCGTTGTCGGCGCGCTCGCCGGCCGCCGCCAGCGCATCGAGTTCCTTGCCGCTCACCGAATAGGTCTCGGCCAGGATCTGCTTGAACCGTTCCCACTCGACGTCCTGGCGCACGCCGTCGGCGTTCATCACATGATAGAGCAGCGCCGAAGCCGCGACGCGCGGATCGTCGGCGCTCGGCTTGGCCTCGCCAGCAGCCGGCAGATCCCTCAGGAAGGACAATACGCGCTCGAACATCGATGTTTTTTCCCTGCCCACCAAACCCGGTCCCAGAACACAGCCTCAGAACAAACGAAAGCGGCGCTGCGATTTTTCCGCTTCTTCTTCCGGCGTGACGCCAGGGTCATCCGGCAGAGGCGGCAGCTCCGAACCCAGGCCGCTGGTTTCAGCCTCACTGTCGGCTTCCGCAACGGCCGCGTCCTTCTCGCCGCCGTTTGACGGCACCGGCGCCGGCTTCTCGGCCAGAGCATCGGCGACGATGTCGATCGCCTTCTCGGCGACAGGCTGGACAGGCGGCGCAGCCGTGATCGCCGGTACGCCGACATCCGCGTCGCTGTCGATCAGCTGCCCAAGCCGCTCCATCGGCGCACGCCAGGTGAAGGCGTCGAGCTTGCCGGTGACCGGCGACACCGGCGCCCAGCGCTCGGAGATGACACCGTCCGCCACCCAGGCCGGATCGCGCGGCGCGCGCACCGCCTTGGACAGCAGCTGCCGCACCTTGCCCTGGTCGCCGGTCTCTGCCTCCTCGATATCGGCGAGCAGAAGATAGGCGCCCTCGCGGCGATCCATGCGGATCGCGGCCTCCGCCTCGCGCCGCGCGGTGGCGAAATCCTGCGCGTCGAGCGCCGCGCGCGCCACAGCCATCGCCGACTCGGCATGGTTCTTCTTCAATTCCTGCAGCTTCTTCGCCCGGTTGAGGCGGTCGAGCACGGCGTCTCCCGGCCTGGCATGGGTATATAGCTCGGCGATGTCGGGATGCGGCTCGGCCTTCCAGGCGGCCTCCAGGATCTTGGAGCCCTTGCGCACGTCGTTTTGCCGGATAACCAGATCGGCGGCGATCACCGCGGCCGGCGCGAAATCCGGCGCCAGCTTGTTGGCTTCGAGCGCCGCGGTGCGGGCCGCGTTCGGATCGCTGTCGACCAGCGCCTGCGCCTTGGCGGTGAGCAGCACGGCGCGGCGGCGATTGGCGGCGTCGCGCTCGATCTGCCTGGTCGATTTCTGCGCCTCGACCAGCTTCAGCGCGCCGTCCCAATCGCCGCGTTCGGTAAGTTCTTCCAGCGTCGATTCCGCCGCCCAGGCAAGCTGCGGCGCCACCGCCGCCGCGCGGCCGGCATAGTGGCGCGCGGCATTGCGGTCGCCGAGGCGCTCGGCCTCCAGATAAAGCCCGCGCAGGCCGAGCAGCCGCATCTCGGGATCGTCGAGCATGCGCTCGAATTTCTCCCGCGCGCCTTTATGGTCGCCTTCGAGCAGCGAGGCCTGCGCGTCGAGCAGGTTGATCAGCGGCTCCTGGTCGGAGCTGATCAGCTTGGCCGCCTCCTTGGTCTTCTTGCGCGCCAGCGCGCCGTCGCCGGCGCCGGCGGCGATCATGCCCGTCGACAATGCCTGGTATCCGCGGTCGCGGCGGCGCACCCTAAAATAGCGCGAGATCGTGTAGGGGCTGTTCCACAGCGACTTGATCAGCCACCAGACGATCATCACCGCCGCCACAACAGCGACGATCGCCACCGCCGCCACCATCAGCGTGACCTGGTACTGGTAGCCGTTGAAGGTGACGAGCATCTCGCCCGGGCGGTCTGCCAGCCAGGCAAAGCCGAGCCCGAGCGCGAAGACGACGGCGAGGAAGACGAGGATGCGGATCATCTTGTCTCCTTAAGCCTTCGTCGCGCCGGCAATCAGCGCTTCGAGCTGCTTTTCGACCTCCAGCCGTGCCTTCAGTTTGCCGGCAAAATCGGCGCCGGCCGCCTTTGCCGCGTCCGGCAGCGCGTCATATTCGCTGAGCGCCTTAGCGTAATCGCCCTGGTTGACCGCCACTTCCATGCGCGCGACGGTTTCCGGCACGCCCTTGCCCTCGACCGCGCCGACCGGCCGCACCTTGACCAGCGATTCAGCGCTCGACACCAGGCTCTGGAAGAAGCCGGCATTCTGGTCGACCGGCTTTGCCGCATTGACCATGGCGTTGGCGGCGGCATCGGCCTCCGCAGCGATGGTGGCGCGGGTCGGCACGCCCTTTTCGGCATAGGAGCGCAGCGCCGCGAGCTCGGGCGCGTCCGGCGCGATCGCCGCGAAGGTGTCGAGCTCGGTCGCGAACGGCGCGCCGCGATCGAGCGCCGACTTCAGCGCCGAGGCGGCGATCGCCAGCGCGATCTTGGGTTGCGAGGCCTGCGCCTCGACCTTGCCGGAAAGCTGCGATACGGACTGCTCCAGCGCCGCGACCCGGTCGTCCTCGGCCTTGGCCGCATCGCCCGCCGATTTCACCAGCGCGTCGAGCCCGGCGATCTTCTCGTTGAGCGGACCGAGATCGGCGGGTGCCGCATTGCCGTTCTTCTGCAGCTCGGCGACGGTTGTCTCGATCTGGCCGACCTTGTCGCCGAGCGCCTTGAGCGTAGCGCCGTCGCCGCCCTGGCCGGCCGACGATTTCAGCGCCGCCACATCGGCCTTGACCTGATCGAGCGCCGAGGACAGGCCCTCGACCTTGGCCGAGGCCGCCCCGGTGCCGCCGCTTTCCTTCAGCGCCGCGATCTCGGTTTTCAGCGAAGCGATCTCGCCATTGACGCCATCGAGCGATCCTCCGTTCGATCCCGGCGCGCCAATCAGCCCGACCGCCTGCAGCAGGCCGGCGCCGGCAAGCGCGATCACGCCGCCGACGACGCCCGCAGCGATGGCGTTGACGCCGGTTCTGCGCGGGGGCTGCGGCACGCCATCCTCGCCCCATGTCTCACTTCGTGTCTCGCTTGCCTTCGATGCCGAGGCGCGGGCGCCAGGCGCGGATGCGTCCTCGAAATTGTAATCGAAGCCCTTGGGCTGGCTCTTCGGCGCATCGGACGCGCCGGGATACGGCGCCTCCGGCTCGCCCTTGCCGGCCTCTGATTTATCGGCAGTTGCCTGCGCGGCGTCGCTATGCTCCCACGGCTCGATATCGGCCTGCTCGGCATGGATCGGCTCTTCCGGCGGCTCCGGCTGCGAAGCAGCGGCGGCCTCTTCTGCCTTCGCCTCGTCGGTCTGCGCGGCACTGGCCGAGGCCTTGGCGGCATCCTCGTCAGTGATTCGCGAGACGGCGCCGGGCTCGAGTTCGATGGTCACCGGCTCGCGCCGGGTCTTCGAATGTCGCATCTTCGGCGTCTTGACCATGCTTTGGGCTCCGCGAACTGGCTTGAGGATGGTTCAAAGGGTCCAGGGGATGCTCTAGCACATCACCAAGCGGTGAAAAGGGGCGGTGTGATGACGCGGCTCAGCCGGGCAGCGACAAAAGCGCCAGCAGCTGCTCTTCCTCGGGCTTGGACGCGATGCGGACCCTGTCACCGGCAACCCCGTCCAGCGGCTCGGCGACACGGGCCGAGAGCGCCAGGAATTCCGTTCTTTCAAAGAGATGCCGCAAGGCCGGCCGCGCAATCAGGCTGGCCAGCGCGGCGCTGGCCTTGGCCGAATAAAGCAGCGCCGCGTCGGTCGGCCGGCCCGACAGGCGGGCGACTACATCGGCATCGCCATAGTCGATGCTTGTCGTGTCGTAGGTCTCGATCGCCTGGACATGCACGCCAGCCGCCGCCAACCGCTGCTCGAACGCAGGCAAGCGGACGCGGCCGCACAGATAGACGATTGCCTTGCCGGCAAGGCCGCCGGCGATGGCATCGGTCAGCGCCTCGGCGCCGCCCGGACCTTCCGTGACGGAGAGGAATCCCGCCGCGCGGCAGGCTTCCGCCGTCCGTTTGCCAACTGCGTGGCAAGGTAGGCGCGCAAATGCCGCGATCAGCGCCTTCGGCGCATGCCGCACCGCATTGGCGCTGGTGACGACGACCGCGACGCCATCGGTGCCGATGCTCGCCTCGACCGGCAATGCGCTCGTCTCGGTCAGCGGCAGCAAGACAGGTTGGAATCCCAGGGCTTCGAGGCGTCGTGCCGTGCGCGACGCGCCAGGCTCCGGCCTCGTCACCAAGACGCGGACCATGTCAGGCCCAGCCGTCGAAGAATGTCGCACCAGCCCTGGCGCGAACCGTGCGCGCCGCGTCCAGGCCGATCTCCGCCGCGTCGGCAGCTTCGCCTTCCAGCCGGACTTCATGCGATTCCGTGCCGTCGGGCGAGATGATCAGCCCGGCGAAGGACAGTTTTTCGCCCGACACCGTCGCATGGCCGGCGATCGGCGTGCGGCAGGAGCCGTCGAGCGCGGCGAGGAAGGCGCGCTCGCAGGTAAGCGCCTGGCCGGTCGGCACGTGATGGATCGCCGCCAGCATCTTTTCGGCGTCGTGGTCGCCGATGCGGGTTTCGATGCCGATCGCGCCTTGTCCCGGCGCCGGCGGAAAAGCTTCCAGCGGTATCAGGTCGGTGACGACATGCTCAAGTCCGAGGCGCTTCAATCCGGCATAGGCCAGGATGGTGCCCTCGGCGACGCCTTCGTCCAGCTTGCGCAGCCTGGTCTGCACATTGCCGCGGAAGATCACCACGTCGAGATCCGGCCGCATGCGGCGGATCAGCGCTTGACGGCGCAGCGATGACGATCCGACCGCGGCGCCATGCGGCAGGTCGGCGATCCGCTTCGCCGTCTTGCCGATGAAGGCGTCGCGCGCGTCCTCGCGCGGCAGGAAAGTGACAAGCTCCAGCCCGACGGGCAGCACCGTCGGCATGTCCTTCGACGAATGCACGGCGATATCGATGCGGCGCTCGAGCAGCGCCTCCTCGATTTCCTTGGTGAACAGCCCCTTGCCGCCGGCTTCCGACAGCGGCCGGTCCTGGATGCGGTCGCCGCTGGTCGAGATCGGCACCACTTCGAACGCCTCTTCGGGCAGGCCATGCGCCTGCATCAGCCGCGCCCGCGTCTCATGCGCCTGGGCCAATGCCAGCGGGCTGCCGCGTGTTCCGATTTTCAAAGTTTGCATGGCGCGCGGTCCGTGATAACCCCCGGGGCAGCTTGAGGTCTGCCGGGCCTTTTCCTAATTGGGATTGGCCGGTGATACAATCATAGAGGCCAGCGACCAATTGATCCGCGTTCTGGGCATTGAGACGAGCTGCGACGAGACGGCGGCCAGCGTTGTGGCGCTGGACGGCGTCGCCGCGCCCGAAATCCTGTCCAACGTGGTGCTCAGCCAGATCGAGGAGCACGCGGCCTTTGGCGGCGTCGTGCCCGAGATCGCCGCGCGCGCCCATGTCGAGGCGCTGGACGGCATCGTCGAGGCGGCGCTCGCCGATTCGGCGGTATCGCTCGATGAGATCGACGCCATCGCCGCCACTGCCGGTCCCGGCCTGGTCGGCGGATTGATCGTCGGCTTGATGACCGCCAAGGCAATCGCCGCCGCCGCCAACAAGCCGCTGATCGCCATCAACCACCTCGAAGGCCACGCGCTGACGGCGCGGCTGACCGATGGTCTCGATTTTCCTTACCTTCTCCTGCTCGTTTCCGGCGGCCACACCCAGATCGTCGCGGTGCGCGGCGTCGGCGATTACCAGCGCTGGGCGACCACCATAGATGATGCGCTGGGCGAAGCCTTCGACAAGACCGCCAAGATGCTTGGCCTGCCCTATCCCGGCGGCCCGAATGTCGAGAAGGCGGCCGTCAGCGGCGATGCAGGCCGCTTTGCCTTCCCGCGCCCGATGAAGGGCTCGGCACAGCCCGATTTCTCCTTCTCCGGCCTGAAGACGGCGGTGCGCCAGGCGGCGACGGCGATCGCGCCGCTGAGCGACCAGGACGTCGCCGATATCTGCGCCTCTTTCCAGGCCGCGGTGGCCGACGCGCTGGGCGATCGCGTCGGCCGCGCCCTTGCCCGCTTCCGCCAGGAATTTCCTGGCCAAGCGAAGCCGGCGCTGGTCGTGGCCGGCGGCGTCGCCGCCAACCGCACGATCAAGGCGACGCTCGAAGCACTGTGTTCCGAGGCCGGCTTCGCGTTCGTCGCGCCGCCGCAGAAGCTTTGCACCGACAATGCGGCGATGATCGCCTGGGCCGGCATAGAGCGGCTGCGCGCCGGCATCGCCGACGAAAATGCCGCCGATTTCGTGCCGCGCTCGCGCTGGCCGCTCGACAGTGTTTCCGCGCCCCTGGTCGGCTCGGGCCGGCGTGGTGCCAAGGCATGACCAAGAAAAGCACCAGCGGCTGGCGCGTTGCGGTGCTGGGAGGCGGCGCCTGGGGCACGGCGCTGGCGCTGGCCATGTTGCGCGCCGGCCATGATGTCCGGCTCTATGCCCGCGACGCCGAAACCGTCGCCGCCATCGCCCGCGGCGAGAACCCGCGCTACCTGCCCGGCATCAGGATCGAGCCCGGCATCATGGCCTCCAGCGACATTGCCGCGTCGCTTGACGGCGCCGACTGCGTGCTCGCCGTGACGCCGGCGCAGTCGCTGCGCGCCATCCTGGCCAACGCCCGCAACCATGTGCCCCAGGGAGCGCCGCTGGTGCTCTGCGCCAAGGGCATCGAGCGCGATACCGGCGCGCTGCTCTCGGCGATCGTCGAGGAAAGCCTGCCGGGCAATCCGGTCGCGGCGCTTTCCGGCCCGAGCTTCGCCAGCGACGTCGCGCGCGGCCTGCCGACCGCCGTGGTGGTTGCCGCCCGCGATGCGGAATTGGCGGCCGAGCTTGCCGCGCGCTTCTCAGCGGAGAACCTGCGCTGCTATTCGAGCGACGACCTGATTGGCGTCGAGATCGGCGGCGCGCTGAAGAACGTCTTTGCCATTGCCGCCGGCGCCGTCACCGGCGCAGGGCTTGGCGCCAGCGCCCAGGCCGCCATGGTGACGCGCGGCTTCGTCGAATTGCGCCGCATCGGCGCCGCCTTCGACGCCCGGCCGGAAACGCTGATGGGGCTTTCCGGCCTCGGCGACCTCTTGCTCACCTGTTCCTCGGCCCAGTCGCGCAATTTCGCCTATGGCTTGGCGCTCGGCCAGGGCAAGCCGCTTGACGGCCTGCCGCTGGCCGAAGGCGTGCCGACGGCGGGGATTGCCGCCCGCATCGCCGCCGAGCGCGGCATCGAGGCGCCTATCATCTCGGCCGTCGCCGCCATCCTCGACGGCAAGGTGACGATCGGCCAGGCCGTGACCGCGCTGATGACGAGGCCGCTCAAAACCGAAACCGACATTTGACCATCGGAGTTGAAAATGCTGTTTGCGTTGATTTGCAAGGACAAGCCCGGCAGCCTGCAGCTGCGCGTCGACACGCGGCCGGCGCATGCTGCGTTCCTGGAAGGTCTGATCGCCGAGGGCAAGCTTGCCTTTGCAGGTCCCTTCCTCGACGCCGACGGCAAGCCGGACGGCAGCCTGGTGATGATCGAAGCGCCGGACATGGCTGCTGCCCAAGCTTTGGCCGCGGCCGATCCCTACGCCAAGGCCGGCCTGTTCGAAAGCGTCCAGATCCGTCCGTGGAACTGGGTCTTCCAGAAGCCCGCCGGCGCATGATTGGCTGCTCTCGCCGCATCGACGGCGAGAGAGTAAGCATAGACGGGAACGCCATGCGTGGCGGTGCGACAAAGCGATGGGACAAACGATATGAACTACTGGCTGTTCAAGTCCGAACCCTCGGTCTTTTCCTTCGAGGCGCTGAAGGCCAAAGGCAAGGCCGGCACGCAATGGGATGGCGTGCGCAACTACGCCGCCCGCAACAACATGAAGGCGATGCAGATCGGCGATCTCGGTTTCTTCTACCATTCCAATGAGGGCCTCGACATCGTCGGCATCGCCGAGGTCTGCGCGCTGGCCCATCCCGACACCACGACCGACGATCCGCGCTGGGAATGCGTCGACATCCGCGCCTATAAGGACGTGCCGAAGCCGGTGACGCTTGAAGAGGTCAAGGCCAACCCGAAGCTCGCCGAGATGGCGCTGGTCCGGCTCGGCCGGCTTTCCGTGCAGCCGGTGACGCCGGCTGAATGGAAAGAGGTCTGCCGCATGGCCGAGCTCAACCCGGCGCCGTGACCCGGCTTACGCCAAAGAGCGCGAAAAAGTTCATCCTCGACAATACGGCGCTGATGGCGCCGCCGCATGTGCCGGAAGTGCTGCTGCACCTCGCCGACGAGGCGCATGATCTATGGCTGCGCACCGAGGAGGAGCTGGCCGAGATCGGCCTGCCGCCGCCCTTCTGGGCCTTCGCCTGGGCCGGCGGCCAAGGCCTCGCCCGCTATGTGCTCGATAATCCGGGGACCGTACGCGGCAAACGGGTGCTCGATTTCGCCTCCGGTTCCGGCCTCGTCGCGATCGCAGCGATGAAAGCCGGCGCTAGCCAAGTGATCGCCGCCGACATCGACCCGTTCTGCGAGACGGCGATCGCCATCAACCTCGACGCCAACGGCGTTGAAGCGCAATTCCGCGGCACGGATTGCGTCGGCACCGACGACGGCTGGGACGTCGTGCTCGCCGGTGACGTCTTCTATGACAAGGCTTTCTCCGACCGGCTGCTGCCTTGGTTCGGATCTCTGAGGGAGCGCGGCGCCGAGATCCTCGTCGGCGATCCCGGCCGCGCCTACCTCCCCAAGACAGGGCTGCGATCGCTTGCCGTCTACCAGGTTCCGGTGACGCGCGTGCTGGAAGATGCCGAGGTCAAGCGCACCACCGTCTGGCGCCTTGCTTGACGCGATCGCCGAACAAGCGTTCCATCGCCTTTCAACTTGGAGGGGAAAAGCATGGATTTTTCGGTCGTGAACTGGCTGGCGGTGATCGCCGCCGCCGTCGTCGCGTGGCTGTTCGGCGCCGCCTGGTATATGAGCCTGAGCAAGCCTTGGCTGAAGGCCGCCAAGCTCGACTCGGCCACCATGCAGCGCTCGGTCGCTCCGTTCATCGTCAGCTTCATCGCCGAGCTGATCATGGCGCTCGTGCTGACGCTGGTGGTGGGCGCCATAACCGGCGGCGAGCCGAACCCGATCGCGGGATTGCTGTTCGGCTTCGTGCTTTGGCTGGGCTTCATTGCCACCACGCTTGCCGTCAACCACCGCTATGAAGGCTTCGGCTGGGCCCTGACGCTGATCGATGCCGGCCACTGGCTGGGCGTGATGCTGATCATCGGCGCCATCATCGGCTGGTTCGGCGCGCCGGCCGCCGCGGCTGGCTAAAGCAATTCCAGGAAAGTAGCGGTTTTCCGTCCGGAATTGCGCGGAAACAAGTATTTAGAGCGGTTCGACGATTCAGAGAAACGCTGAACCGCTCTAAGCCAGCCGTCATGTCGGCGTCTTCGCCGCCTCCTCGGTAAGCCATTCGCGAAAGGCGACGACGCGCGCGTCGTCCTTCGCCGCCTCCGGATAGACCAGGAAATAGGCGAATTCCGGCGCGACCTTGATGCCGAGCTCGAAAGGCCGCACCAGACGTCCTTGCGAAAGATCGTTGGCGACCATGGCGAAGTCGGCGAGCGCCACCGCGTTGCCGTCGAGCGCCGCCTGGGTGGCGTCGGTCGACGACCCGAAGACCAGCGTGCGGCTGTCGTCGAAATCGTCGACGCCGGCCGCGTGCATCCACATGCTCCAGTTCGGCCAGGTCACGCCCTGCCGCGACCATTCGATATGCGCGAGCGTGTGGTTGAACAGGTCGCGCGGCTCCTTCAGCGGCGGACCTGACGCCAGCAGCGCCGGGCTGCACACCGGGATGATGATGTTCTCGAACAGCCGATGCGCGCAGAGCCCCGGATATTTGCCGGCGCCGAAGCGGATGCCGACATCGACGTCGTCGAGGTCGAAATCCCGGACATCGTAGGTGATGTCGAAGCGCAGCTCGATGCCCGGCTTTTGCTTGCGGAAGTCGTCGACGCGGCGCATCAGCCATTTCGTCGCGAACTGCGCGTCGAGCGTTACCTTCAGCAGCGCCGTGCCGCGAGTCATCTTGCGGGCGCGGCTGACGGCGCGGTTCAGCAGGTCAAGCGCATCGACCGAGGCCTCCAGCAGCACATTGCCTTCCTCCGTCAGCCGGATGGTGCGGCTGGTGCGCGTGAACAGCACTAGCCCGAGCTGATCCTCGATTTCCTTGATCTGGTGGCTGACCGCCGCTGGCGTCAGGCCGAGCTCGTCGGCCGCGCGGGTGAAGTTGAGATGCCTGGCTGCCGCTTCGAACGTCCGCAGCGCACGCGTTCCCGGCAGCAGCTTGGACATGCGATCTCCAAATAAAACTTGACGATCGGAAAAGAACTACTCGTTTCCCGTTTGTTTTTCAATCCGGCATCATGGCTTCATCGCAACACCATAAAACCGGATTTGATATCCGGAGAACACGGATAGAGCCATGTCTGAGATCGCCCTGAAGCCCTGCACCACCCTGGAATCCCCTTCCGGCTTCGCCCTTTGGCTGCGTTCGGCACGCGATTGGCTGCGCCAGGCTCGCGTCGCCGCCCGGATGTCCCATGATCCGATCGAAGACCTCTCCGATAGCCAGTTGCGCGACATCGGCGCCGGATGCCGCGACATCGCGAAGACGATGGACAGGGAGCTTCGTGAGATCGGGCTGCTCGGCACGGGCTGGCAGAAACCGGGAAAGAGGCAGTAAAGATTAGGCAAATAGGCAATAGGGAAGGAGACACCTACTGCCTACTGCCTACTGCCTACTGCCTACTGCCTACTGCCTACTGCCTACTGCCTACTGCCTACTGCCTACT